>JAQVDB010000009.1 GCA_028698525.1 Clostridia bacterium | reverse complement strand
GTTTGTGATGATTCAATTATACCATAACCGCGGCGGTTTTCCTTTTCTAAATTAATTATAAGCGTGATTTTTTATATTCATTTTTCAAGGTTCATATTGCTTTTCTCAAGTGGGAAAGTTGAGTACTATTATAATTTCCACGCTTCTTTTCACTAATGTTTTTTATCTCAATTTGTGTTAAAATTATTGGTATATTCTTGTGTTGGGAGGATAACCAGTGGAAATAGTTGCTTTTGTAGGACCTAGTGGTACCGGGAAAAGCCATAGAGCTTTGAATATTGCTAAATCCCGGGGAATTAATTATATTATAGACGACGGTTTATTTATAAAGGACACAAAAATAATAGCAGGCTATTCTGCGAAAAAAGAGTCAACTAAGATCGGTGCAATAAAAAGGGCGATGTTTGTACATTCAGAACACTGTGAGATAGTAAAGGAAGCTATAAAAGCAGAGAACCCTTCCTCCATTATGGTTATTGGTACATCTGAAGGAATGGTGGAGAAAATAGCGAGCAATCTAGATCTGCCCTTGCCTAATACTAAAATATTTATACAGGAAATAGCTACAGACAGCCAGATACTAAAAGCAAGAAGGGTTAGAAAAGAACAAGGTAAACATGTAATACCTGTTCCTACCTTTGAAATAAAAAAGGATTTTTCAGGCTATTTTGTTGATCCTTTGAAGATATTTAGGAAAAAAGATAGCAGCAACATCGATATAAGTGAAAAAAGTGTTGTACGTCCTACATACAGCTACTTGGGAAGATTTTATATCAATGATACCGCTCTTGATTCTATTGTTAGGTATTCTTGCGGGTCTGTTGATGGGATTCTTAAAGTAATTAGCGTGGATATCCGATCCTATGAATCTGGCATTATAATTACTGTAGAATTATATTTGCAATACGGCGGGAATATAATCAATACCCTAAAACACGTACAGAAAAAATTAGTGAATGATGTAGAATATATGACTGGCCTTAATGTGCTTAAGGCAGACATAGTAGCTAAAAAACTAAAGAGATGAAAGGAGAGGGAAGATGTATAGAATAGAACATAAAGAGCTATTAGCTTCTGGGATAAAGCTCATGGAAATACAAGCTCCCTTAGTGGCACGTAAAGCTCAACCTGGGCAGTTTATAATTTTGAGGGTGAGAGAGGATGGAGAAAGGATTCCTTTGACTATAGCAGACTTTGATAGGGAAAAAGGAACCATAACTATAATATTTCAAGAAGTAGGTAAAACTACCAAACTATTAGGCCAGATGAATCAGGGTGAGAGCATAAAAGATTTTGTAGGACCTCTTGGCTGCGCATCAGAACTGGAAGATGGTGAAAATGTATTGTGCATAGGGGGCGGAGTGGGTGTCGCCCCACTATATCCACAAGTAAAGTATTTGCATGACAAAGGCAAAAAAGTAGATGTGATAATAGGAGCAAAAACAAAAGATTATGTTATATTTAAAGACCGAATGAAGGGTGTATGTGACAACTTATATATTGCAACTGATGATGGGAGCATGGGACATCATGGATTTGTTAGCGATGTAATGAAAAAATTGATAGAACAACAAGGGCGAAACTATGACAGAGTAATAGCTATAGGACCGCTTATCATGATGAAAGTGATATGTGATATGACCAGAAAATATGGGATAAAAACTACTGTCAGCATGAACCCTATAATGGTAGATGGTACCGGTATGTGCGGCGGTTGCAGAGTGACTGTGGGTGGAGAGACAAAATATGCATGTGTGGATGGGCCGGATTTTGACGGACACCTAATAGACTTTGATGAGGCCATGAGAAGGCAGAGTATGTACAAGGCAGAGGAAAGGCAGTGTGACGGTGGGGGACTGTGTGGAGGTGATCATGATGACGTTAAATAGACAGAAGACCAAAACACCTATGCCGGAACAACAACCTGAAATAAGGGCAAAGAACTTTCAAGAGGTAGCATTGGGTTATACAAAAGAGCAGGCTGTACAGGAGGCCAAAAGATGCCTTCAGTGTAAAAAGCCTCAGTGTGTGGCCGGCTGTCCTGTAAACGTACAAATACCTGATTTTATAAAAAAGATAGCGGAGGAAGATTTTGAAGGAGCAATAAGTATAATAAAGCAAACCAATAATTTACCTGCTATTTGCGGGAGAGTGTGCCCTCAAGAGGAACAATGTGAGAAAAAGTGCATTTTAGGCAAAAAAGGTGAAAGTGTGGCTATAGGTCGATTAGAAAGATTTGCAGCTGATTACGCATTAAAAAACAATATATCTCAGACCAATCAAGCACAGAATATTCAAGATAATGCTCACAAGGTTGCAGTGATAGGCGCAGGACCAGCAGGGCTTACTGCAGCAGCAGACCTTGCCCAAAAAGGATATAAAGTAACAGTATATGAGGCATTTCATGAACCGGGCGGAGTATTGATATACGGTATCCCTGAGTTCAGATTGCCCAAAGCGTTGGTAAAAACAGAGATAGAAAACTTGAAACAATTGGGAGTAGAAGTACAAACCAACGTTATAATAGGTAAAACTCTTACAATAGACGACTTGTTTCAAGAGGGATATGAGGCAGTATTTATAGGAACAGGTGCAGGGCTGCCTAAATTCATGAACATACCCGGTGAAAATCTCAATGGAGTATATTCTGCCAATGAATACTTGACTAGAATAAATTTAATGAAAGCATACAAATTTCCGGAAGCTGATACACCTATAAAGAAAGGCAAAAAAGTTGCGGTAGTAGGCGGAGGCAACGTAGCGATGGATTCAGCCAGAAGTGCATTGAGGATGGGTGCGGATAAGGTGTATATAATTTATAGACGTTCTGAAGCTGAAATGCCTGCAAGGCAGGAAGAAGTACATCATGCAAAAGAGGAAGGAATTGAGTTTAAATTGCTCACCAATCCGGTAGAGATACATGGAGAAGATGGTTGGGTAAAGGGCATTAGCTGTATAAAAATGGAGCTAGGGGAGCCTGATGCATCCGGAAGAAGAAGACCAGTTCCTGTAGAAGGATCTGAATTTACTATAGACATAGATACTGTGATAATGGCTATAGGAACAAGTCCTAATCCTTTAATAAAGAGCACTACACAAGGATTAGAAACCCATTTCTGGGGTGGACTCAAGGTGGATCAGGAAACAGGTCAGACTAGCAAAGAAGGGGTATATGCAGGCGGAGATGCTGTAACCGGAGCTGCTACTGTAATACTCGCCATGGGAGCAGGTAAAAAGGCTGCAGATGCAATAGATGAATACATCAAAGCCAAAAACAACTTATAAAGGACTTATATTTTTATTGAAAATCTCCACTTGATCATAGTGGAGATTTTTGTTATTCTAAACTGGTTTTTATGGTATTATTATAGATATTAAAAATAAATAGAATAATTGAAGGGTTAGAAAATATATTTTTAATGCTAATATTTACCGGAAAGGAACTTAATGTTAAAAATGGATTATACATGTATTGAGCAAGATAAACAAACTGTTATTGTCCATGGGATAAGAAATTTTGATTTGACACATATTTTTGAATGTGGGCAATGTTTTAGATGGAATCGGTTTAAAAACGGATATATAGGCATAGCCTTTGGCAAGGTGATTTATGTTTATTTGAAGGATGGAAAATTATTTATAGACAATTGTACCCTATATGAATTCAATGATATATGGAAGGAATATTTTGATCTTGAAAGAGGATATAGCCAGATAAAAGAAAGCCTCAGCCTTGATAAGGTTTTAAAAAAAGCTGTAAAATTTGGACATGGAATCAGAATTCTCAGGCAAGATGAATGGGAGTGCCTAGTTTCTTTTATCATATCCGCCAATAATGCAATACCTAGAATAAAAAAATCAATAGATTATATCTGTAGATATTTTGGAAGACCTATAAAATATAAAGATTTAATGTTTTATACTTTTCCAACCGTTGAAGATCTGGCATATTCTGATGTTTCAGATATCAAAGAATGTAAGTGCGGTTACAGGTCAGATTATATTAAGAGATCTGCTGAAATGGTGTTGAGCGGAGAAGTAGATCTGTACAAGTTAAAATATCTGGATTATCGGGATGCCAGAGAACAGCTCTTGAAGTTGCCAGGAGTAGGTCCTAAGGTAGCCGATTGTGTTTTGCTTTATTCAATGGGAAAATTTACTGCATTTCCTACAGACGTGTGGGTAGGTAGGGTGATGAAACAGTTTTATGTGGATGATGATATGAGCCTTAAAAAAATTCATGATTATGCGATTGACAAGTTTGGTGAACTGTCAGGGTTTGCCCAACAATATTTATTTTACTATGCAAGGGAACTAAAAATAGGAAAATGACAGGGGGAGTCTTATGCTTTGGGGAACTATAGTTAATGTCATAGCTATTATTTGTGGAAGTATTTTAGGGACATTTTTAAAAGGTGGTTTACCTGAAAAATATAAAAATATTGTAATTCAGGCAGTTTCTTTATCGGTAGTTATAATAGGTATTACAATGGCAATAAAAAGCCAAAATATTCTTATAGTAATAATTAGCCTGATTATTGGAGGTATTATAGGTGAATTGCTTAAGATTGAAGACAGACTTCAGGGTATTGGTGAAAAGATTCAGAGTAAGTTTTCCGGTAAAGGTGACGGAAGATTTGTACAGGGTTTTATAACTGCAACATTGATATATTGTGTAGGGGCCATGGCTATAATGGGTGCTCTTCAGAGTGGATTGGAAGCAAGGCACGATATATTGTATGCAAAATCGATGCTGGATGGTATTACAGCCATAATATTTTCATCTACCATGGGAATAGGAGTAGCTTTTTCAGCAGGACCGGTCCTTTTATATGAGGGTGCGATTGTGCTAGCCTCTTCAGGCTTGAAGGCTTATATGAGCGATGTTGTAATACTTGAAATGGCTGCAGTGGGGGGCATACTCATAGTGGGAATAGGTATTACGATGCTGGATATAAAGAAGATAAATGTGGGGAATATGCTTCCGGCAATCTTTATTCCTCTTATATATTCGATAGTAAAGTCGCTAATTTGAATGAAGGTAAATGATGTCCGGGACTTTTATATTGTATTTATTGAAAAAAGGATATACAAGGAGAAAAGTGGAGTTATATGGGCACAATTTATTGTGATGGCCGTAGATGCGTTGTAAACTGACATTTTAGTATTTGATTATCAGAAAAAAATTATATAATATATTACATGTAGTTAGCACTCGATATGAGTGAGTGCTAACAAATACATCTTGATAAGGAGGGTTTTTTTATGAACATCAAACCATTGGGAGACAGAGTTGTTATAAAATCTATCGAAGCTGAAGAGACCACAAAGAGCGGAATAGTATTACCGGGGAGTGCAAAAGAGAAACCTCAAATGGCAGAAGTTTTGGCCATTGGACCAGGCGGACTTGTTGATGGAAAAGAGGTTAAAATGGAAGTTGCAGTAGGAGATAAAGTTATATATTCCAAATATGCAGGAACAGAAGTAAAACTAGATGACCAAGAATACATAATAGTTCGCCAGAGTGATATATTAGCAATTGTTGAATGATATATGGAAGTATAAAATAAAAGGAGGTAATTTACATGGCAAAGATAATTGAGTTTGATGAGGAAGCAAGAAGAGCCCTTGAAAGAGGTGTAAATAAATTAGCTGATACCGTTAAAATTACATTGGGGCCAAAGGGTAGGAATGTTGTTCTTGATAAGAAGTTTGGTACTCCATTGATTACAAATGATGGTGTTACCATAGCTAAAGAAATAGAATTAGAAGATCCTTTTGAAAATATGGGTGCACAGCTTGTAAAAGAGGTGGCAACAAAGACAAACGATGTAGCTGGAGATGGAACTACAACTGCTACTCTGTTAGCTCAGGCTATTGTAAGAGAAGGATTGAAGAATGTAGCAGCAGGGGCAAATCCTATGATATTGAAAAAAGGAATACATAGGGCCACAGAAACTGCTGTAACTGAATTGAAAAATATCAGCAAATCCATAGAAAGTAAAGAGGCGATATCCCAGGTTGCATCCATCTCTGCCGATGATAAAGAGATTGGTGAATTGATTGCCGATGCTATGGAAAAAGTGGGTAATGACGGAGTAATAACCGTTGAAGAATCAAAGACAATGGGTACAAACCTTGATGTTGTAGAAGGTATGCAGTTTGATAGAGGATATCTATCACCATACATGGTTACAGATACTGAAAAGATGGAAGCAATATTGGAGGATGCATACATACTTATAACAGACAAGAAAATAAGCAATGTTCAGGAGATACTTCCAGTGCTTGAACAGATAGTTCAGCAGGGCAAAAAGCTCCTTATAATTGCAGAAGATGTTGAGGGTGAGGCCCTTGCAACATTAGTTGTAAACAAATTGAGAGGAACATTCAACTGTGTGGCAGTTAAAGCTCCAGGATTCGGAGACAGAAGAAAGGCTATGTTAGAGGATATTGCAGTATTGACAGGTGGCCAGGTTATATCGGAAGAATTAGGATATGAATTAAAAGATGCAACAATCGATCAACTTGGTCAGGCAAGACAAGTGAAGGTTGACAAGGAAAATACGACTATAGTTGAAGGTGGAGGAGATTCGAAAGAAATAGAAAACAGGATCGCTTCTATCAGATCTCAGATAGCTGAAACAACTTCTGATTTTGACAGAGAGAAACTAGAAGAAAGATTAGCAAAGCTTGCCGGCGGTGTTGCGGTAATAGAAGTAGGTGCTGCAACCGAGACAGAGATGAAGGAAAAGAAAACTAGAATAGAAGATGCGCTAGCTGCAACAAGAGCTGCTGTTGAAGAAGGAATAGTTCCTGGCGGAGGAACTGCATTGATAAGTGCTATTAAAGCTGTAGCAGAATTAGAAGCAACAGATGCCGATGAAATGACAGGTATTAACATAGTGAAAAGAGCATTAGAGGAACCGATGAGACAGATAGCTGTAAATGCTGGTCTTGAGGGTTCAATAATTATAGAAAAAGTAATGAACGGTGATGCAGGTGTTGGATTTGACGTACTAAATCAGGAATATGTAGATATGATTAAGTATGGTATAGTGGATCCTACAAAGGTTACCCGTTCTGCATTACAAAATGCTGCAAGTGTTGCATCCATGATATTGACAACCGAAAGCATTGTAGCTGACAAACCTGAAGAAGAAAAGGATATGCCGATGGGTGGAGGCGGAATGCCAGGTGGCGGAATGCCGGGCATGATGTAATAAGTATATAAAAACCCTGTACAGAAATAATATTTGTGCAGGGTTTTTATTTTTTTAATTGACACCTGTCTAATGCTTTGATAAACTTTAATGAACGATAAAAGCTTGTTTAAAAAGCAAGTCTAACAAGGGCGATTAAAAAGCATAGAACTATATAGAAAAGGGTGTGATTAAAATTCATGACAAATTTTTAAAAAAAGGGTTGACTTTTGATGATGTATTATTAATTCCAGCAAGGTCTGAAGTGCTTCCAAAAGATATCGATATATCCACTCACCTCACTCGAAAAATAAAATTGAATATTCCATTTATCAGTGCAGCTATGGATACTGTCACTGAGGCCAGACTTGCAATAGCTATCGCCAGAGAGGGCGGTATAGGAGTAATACATAAAAATATGTCTATAGATGAGCAGGCGGGAGAGGTGGACAAGGTTAAGAGATCTGAACACGGTGTGATAGTGGATCCTTTTTACCTTTCACCAGATCACATATTGCAGGATGCATTGGATCTTATGGAGAAATATCATATATCAGGGGTTCCTATAACAGAAAAAGGAAAACTTGTAGGAATAATAACAAATAGGGATTTAAGATTTGAAACGGATTTTGACAGGAAAATAAGCGAAGCGATGACTTCCGAAGGGTTGATTACCGCACCTGAAGGCACCAACTTGGTACAAGCACAGGAAATATTGAGGAAGTATAAAATTGAAAAACTGCCTATAGTTGATGAAAGGGGCTATTTAAAAGGGCTCATAACGATAAAAGATATAGAAAAAGCGATAAAATTCCCCAACTCGGCAAAGGACGATAACGGCAGGTTATTGGTAGGTGCTGCGGTAGGCACTGCAAGGGATACAATGGATAGGGTAGATGCCCTTGTCAAAGCTAAAGTGGACGTGATAGTAGTAGATACTGCACATGGACACTCTAAAAATGTAATTGATATTGTGTCTGAAATCAAGAGGAGATATCCTGAAACTCAATTAGTTGCAGGAAATGTTGCTACTGCTGAAGCTACGAGGGATCTCATCAAGGCAGGAGCTGATTGTGTAAAGGTAGGTATCGGCCCGGGATCTATCTGTACAACTAGAGTAGTAGCAGGAGTAGGCGTTCCGCAGGTAACTGCGATATATGAATGTGCGATGGAGGCTAAAAAACATGGTATTCCGATAATAGCAGATGGAGGCATCAAATACTCCGGAGATATTGTCAAGGCCATTTCTGCAGGTGCAGACTGTGTAATGGTAGGAAGTTTATTTGCAGGTACTGAGGAAAGTCCGGGGGAGAGTGAAATTTATAAAGGCAGAAGCTTTAAGGTATATAGAGGCATGGGCTCATTAGGGGCGATGGCAAAAGGGAGTAAGGACAGATATTTCCAAGAGGACGCTAGGAAATTTGTTCCGGAAGGGGTGGAAGGCAGGGTTCCTTACAAAGGTCCTTTGTCAGAAACTATATTTCAATTAGTCGGGGGTCTTCGTGCAGGCATGGGGTATTGTGGGGCTAAAGATATAGAACGATTCCAAAAGGAAAGCAAGTTTATTAAAATAACAAATGCAGGGCTTAAGGAAAGCCATCCCCATGATATATATATCACAAAAGAATCTCCGAATTATTCTCTACAATAAAAAACGGTATATTGCCGTTTTTTTATTATATAAATATGGTACCATGGGAATGCTATGGATTCAGTAATTTATGCAAATGTAAGGAGGATGAAAAGTGAAATCGTTTGTAAAAAAATCTATCCGAGAGATTAGAGATAAAGTGGGAGATAAAAATGTATTATGTGCCCTTTCAGGTGGTGTAGATTCTTCAGTTGCAGCAGTTCTTGTCAACGAAGCTATAGGTAAACAATTGACATGTATTTTTGTAGACCACGGACTTTTGAGAAAAGGTGAAGCAGAGTATGTGGAAAGGATATTTAGAGAAAAATTTGATATAAATCTTATAAAAGTGGATGCACAAAAGCGTTTTCTGGATAGACTAGAAGGTGTTGTTGAGCCTGAAACAAAGAGAAAGATAATCGGTGAGGAGTTTATAAGGGTATTTGAAGAAGAAGCCAAGAAACTCGAAAACATGGATTTTCTTGTTCAGGGTACTATATATCCTGATATTATAGAGAGCGGTCAAGGTGATGGGGCAGTGATCAAAAGTCATCATAATGTAGGAGGTTTGCCTGACAATATAGATTTTGAGGATATAATAGAGCCTCTCAAGACCTTATATAAAGACGATGTGAGGCGATTGGGAGAAGAATTAGGAATGCCGGAGGAAATAATTTGGAGACAACCCTTCCCAGGGCCAGGATTGGCAATAAGAGTGATCGGCCAGGTGAATGAATTAAAGCTCAGCATTTTGAGAGAGGCTGATGCGATATATAGGGATGAAATAAAAAAAGCAGGCTTATCCAGAAAGATATGGCAGTATTTTGCAGTACTTACCGATATGCGAAGTGTAGGTGTCACCAAAGATCAAAGAACTTATGACTACACGATTGCGCTGAGAGCTGTCAACAGCATTGACGGGATGACTGCTGATTGGGTAAAGATACCCTATGATGTGTTAGAGAAGGTATCCTCCAGGATTGTAAATGAGGTGGACCATGTGAATAGGGTGGTATATGATATAACCTCAAAACCGCCAGCAACGATAGAGTGGGAATAGGAGACAAAAGGACTACAAACCCAGTATTCATGTGGGTTTGTGGTCCTTTTTTTGTGCGGTGATAACGTCTTGATAACAGAATTATTTATTGAGGATTGTTTTCAGTGTTTCTCTTGTTAACCAAGGTCGCTCTCTATGTATCATGCTATGACAATTTGAACATACCATTACAATATCATTTATATCCGTTTTTTCATTATCTTTCATTTCAGAAACAGGTTTTATATGATGCGCCTCTATAAAATCTTCGCCTAATTTCCCATATACTTTATAAAAGTCGAATCCGCATACTTCACAAAATATATTGTTATTATGTGCATCCTTAAACCTTTGTTTAGCACTTTTTATTAATTGTTGATTTCGTTCACATATGATATGCTGTCGTAACTTTTTTCTACCTTCTATAAAACAATCATCTTCTTGTGTATATGATGGTTCATCATTTGGAATGTTGTTGTCTACTAACCCCCAAACACCTTTTCGTTCAGAGACACCATAAAAACAATAGAAAGTATTATCAATACCATATTTTGTACTTTGTGAAAATGTTTGTAAAACTCTGCTTAAAGTTTTTTTGGGGGTTTTTGAATTGGAAAAATCAATATTATTACGTTCAGCAATTTTATCGAAAATATCATCTAAATGGGCTACACCGCCTAAATCCTTTAAAGCTGCAATTGTTTCTGTTTTCCAGATAGGATTATCTTTATTCATAAAATATACACCTCTACTATACTTTCCAATTCACATTCTATTCATAATATTCCTCTTGAGTAAGTTCGCCTTGCCCAAGAACTTTTTATCTAAAAACAAAAGTGCGTGCACAATTGTTTATTTAAGCATATAACAATTATTCCCACTTTTCAACAGCTAAAATAAAAGAGTTTAACGTAGTGGGCACAAGTGTTTGTGTTGATTAAAAGATGAGTAAAATGGATAAAAGAATGTTTATGAAAGCAGGTGAGGTAGCGGAAATCCTCGGAGTGTCCAATGCACATGCCTATAAAGCCATCAAAAAGTTGAATGAATAACTAAAAAACAAGGATATATATGACCTTTTTTAAAATGATAAATAATTTTTTCTAGAAGTATAAGCAAAGTTATCTTTATCAGCAATAATATAAAAAGTGAAGCCTTTGCTTGATCCAATGCGAGAAATATTGACTGACAATTAACCTAAATTCTAAAATAATCATGTCCAGTAAATAAATCCTCTTTTAAATAAGGACTTTAGAGATTTACTTATGTAAAATGAAGTACTACATATGGATAAAAAGGTAGTCCATAATAATAACTTCGTGTAGAATATATTTACCACAATATATCACATGGAGATTAAATTATGAGCTATAATCATATAAACAAAGTTTTACTGTCAGAATTTCAAAGCTGTAGATTGTTTTGAAATTTTTAAAATTAATTGTAAGATAATTGGAATCTATGCGTCTTATATATGAGGAGGTGAAAAAGTGACCGAGCTTGAGAGTCTATATCGAATGTATTTTAAAGATGTATTTCTTTATATAAAAAGTCTATCGGGGGATGAATATATAGCTGAGGATATTACCTCAGAGACTTTTATTAAAGCTATTAAATCTATTGATACTTTTAAGGGAGATTGCGATATTCGAGTATGGCTGTGTCAAATTGCAAAAAATTATTATTTATCAGATCTGCGGAAGAATAAAAAAATCACTCTTACAGATACCCTATCAGAGCATGAAAGCGAAATTAACCTCGAACAATTAATAGCTTCTAAAGAAAATTCATTGAAAATCCACGAAATTCTACATAGCCTTAAGGAGCCATATAAAGAGGTGTTTTCACTACGTGTTTTTAGTGAGTTAAGTTTCAAACAAATAGCATCCCTCTTCGGAAAAAATGATAACTGGGCATGTGTCACTTATCACCGTGCTAGGAAGAGAATTCAGGAGGAAATGGAGGATTATTTATGAAAATTACATGTGATATAATTGAAGACCTTTTGCCTCTATATGTAGAAGGGCTTACAAGTGATGATACTCAAAAGCTTGTAGAAGAACATCTTAATACTTGCACAGAATGTAAAAAACGATTGAATGCTATTCAGAATCCTAAGCAGATTCCAATAGACACTAATGTAGAGCCATTTAAAAAGGTAGAAAGAAGGCTTTTTAAGAAGCGGATCCAAATAATTGCTTTAACTATTATTTTAGTTTTGGCAATTGTAATAATCAGTATGGCCTACCTTACATCTCCAGAATATTTGCCTTATTCTAATGATATAGTATCTTTGACTGCATATGAGGACGGTAAAATTATTATTACATTTGATGATAAGGTAACGGGATATGATATTGACCGATATGTGGCAGAGGATAATGCGGGCTATGTATATCATTTAACCACTTGGAGCACTATTTGGAGCCAATATATCCTTAAGAATAATACACAAAGCATAATATTAAATCCGGATGGGGAAGATGTAGCAGCAGTATATTATTATTTTACTGATGGAAGAGATGATATTTTAATTTACGGAAAGGATTTACACAAAGATGGCGGTGTAGTTACCTTGCCTAGATTAGTTCTTGCATACTATATTCTGATAGCTATGTTGCTGGCAATTTTGTGTGGGATTTTTCTTTTTATATATCGTAAGGAAGACAAAAGAAAATATGTATTGAAAAAGATTTTATTGCTGCCCATATCCTATATTATTGGACATTTTTGTATCAAAGGTTTTTCAGCTACCTCATACTCTGCACAACGTGATTTCTTTGCAATTTTGTTAGCAACCATTCCAATCTATTGTTTATTTTTGCTTTTTATCAATTTGTATAATAAATCAAAGAACAGAGATTAGGAAATCCCGTATAAGACTAATTATACAATTATTAGCTATTTAAATATAATGAGCAAAACACATTGTACCTAGAGATTCCTCGGGTTAAAATGAGAGATTAAAGAAGAGAGAAAATATACTAAATGGCAAAAGGATATATAAAATAACATTATGCGAGTTAAGGACAGTACGAGGACAAAAAGGCGAACATTAATCTGATTTATTTAAAAAAAGTTCAAAAACTTGTTGACAATACTATATTGTTTTTGATAATATTTAATCATAAGATGAATAGTTTTCCACTCATATATTTTCAGTAATATGGTCTGAAAGTCTCTACCAGGCGACCGTAAATTGCCTGACTATGAGTGAAATATTATCTATATGGCATCTTTTTTAGATGACCTGCAGATGGGTTTCACTCATGTGAAATACATCTGCTTTTTATTTTCACTGAAAGGAGGAAAGTCAAGCAATTACATTCTATATTACATAAATTATATTTGTGAGGGGGAAACTAAACTATGGATAAATTTTTTGGATTAACTGAGAACAAGACGAATGTAAAGACAGAGATACTAGCTGGCATAACTACTTTTGTAACAATGGCCTATATTATATTTGTTAACCCTAGTATACTTAGTGAAACTGGAATGGATGCCGGTGCAGTGTTTGTTGCTACTTGTTTGGCAGCTGTGATAGGAACATTGATAATGGGGCTTTATGCCAATATTCCATTTGCTCAAGCACCCGGCATGGGACTTAATGCGTTTTTTACCTACAGTGTTGTATCAGGAATGGGATATACATGGCAGCAGGCATTGGCAGCTGTGTTTATTTCCGGGCTATTATTTATATTGCTGACAGTAACTGGTTTAAGGAAAGGCATAGTTGATGCACTGCCTATGTCATTGAAATATGCTATAAGCGGTGGTATTGGATTATTCATTGCGTTGATCGGACTGATAAACGGTCATATAATCGTTTCTAATGAAGCTACTGTTGTGGGTTTTGGAGATTTTACAGATCCTAAAACTATACTTGCAATTATAGGTTTGATAATAACCAGTATATTGATGGCCAGGAAGGTAAAAGGCTCTATAATTCTCGGAATAATTATAACTACATTAATAGGTGTACCAATGGGTATTGTTGATCTTACTGGTTTCAGCCCTGTTTCGCTGCCACCTAGCCTTGCTCCTACTTTCATGAAGATGGATTTTGCCGGGTTGTTAAAAACCGGTGGGGAGTTAACAGTGATAGGTGCATTGGTCAATGTTATAACTGTTATAATATCATTCAGCCTTGTGGATATGTTTGATACTATTGGAACATTGGTGGGGACT
Organism: Clostridia bacterium; assembly: GCA_028698525.1. Taxonomy (NCBI): domain Bacteria; kingdom Bacillati; phylum Bacillota; class Clostridia; species Clostridia bacterium. The sequence continues at coordinate 28,817 of JAQVDB010000009.1, read as the reverse complement.
GCATCTAACACAGGGCTAATGGATGAAAACGGGAATGTTAAGAATATGGAAAAAGCCTTATTGGCCGATGCTGTGGCTACATCAGCAGGTGCGGTACTGGGGACATCTACTACTACAACATTTGTAGAGAGTGCTGCAGGAGTGAGTGAAGGTGGAAGAACAGGACTCACATCTGTGACAGTAGCAGTTTTATTTCTGTTGGCTTTGTTTTTCTCGCCATTGGTAGGTATTATACCTGGGGAAGCAACAGCGCCGGCTTTGATGGTAGTAGGGGTCTTGATGGTTGGTTCCATTACAAAAATAAACTTCCAAGATTTTACCGAAGCATTGCCTGCATTCTTCACTATAGCAATAATGCCTTTTTCATATAGTATAGCAAATGGTATAGCAGCAGGTATGATTTTGTATCCTTTGACAAAGATTTCAGTTGGGGAAGGTAAAGAAGTGCATCCTGCAATCTATGTTCTTGCTATATTGTTTATACTGAGATTTACTGTATTTCCACATTAATATAAAATGAAAAATATGGAGTCCGACTAGTTATTCTAATCGGGCTTCAGTTTTTCATAGGAGAAAAATCTTTTCTGTTATGAAAAGCTGAAGCTTAATCAAAAAAATTAAGGGGGATTATATGAAAAATCCAAAGATAGCTATAATAATGGGAAGTGATTCTGATCTACCAGTAGTTTCAAAGGCTGCGGAAGTATTAAAAGAGTTTGATGTTGATTATCAGCTCAACGTAATATCTGCACATAGGACACCGGATAAGGCATTAGAGTTTGGCAAGTCAGCTGAAAAGAACGGTTTTGATGTCATCATCGCTGCTGCAGGGAAAGCGGCCCATCTTGCGGGAGTGATTGCCGCCTTGACAACTTTGCCAGTTATAGGGATTCCTATCAAATCCTCAACGATGGATGGATTGGATTCTTTGTTATCTATGGTGCAAATGCCAAAAGGTATACCAGTTGCCACGGTAGCGATAAACGGTGCTGAAAATGCGGCACTTTTAGCGTTGGAGATATTGGCATTGAAATATGATTATTTATCTATGAAATTAAAAAAACACAGGGCAATGATGGCCCAAGAAGTAAATGAAAAAGACAAAAAGATAAAAGGGGAGATTTGAAAACATGAAAAAACTTGAATTGATGTATGAAGGAAAGGCAAAAAAAGTTTATTCTACTGATAATCCGGATCATGTGATAGTGGAGTATAAAGATGATGCTACAGCCTTTGATGGATTGAAAAAAGGTACTATCATAGGTAAGGGAGTGGTTAACAATAGGGTGTCAAATCATCTTTTTAAATTATTGAATCAAAAAGGAATTGAAAACCACTATGTGCAGGAGCTAAATGATCGGGAAACAGTAGTTAAGAAAGTTGATATAATACCTATAGAGGTAATTGTGAGGAATATAGCAGCAGGTAGTCTTGCTAAAAGATTGGGTTTAGAGGAAGGAACCAGGCTTAAATCTACTGTTTTAGAATTTTGTTATAAAAATGATGAGTTAGGCGATCCCATGATCAACGATTATCATATTTATGCATTGGGGCTAGCAACTGAAGATGAGATAAATTATATCAGTAATACTTCTTTTATGGTTAATAAAATATTAACTGAGTATTTAAAGGACTTGAATATTGAGCTTATTGATTTCAAGTTGGAATTCGGTCGATTTAATGGGAAAACAATTTTGGCAGATGAGATCTCGCCGGATACCTGTCGCTTTTGGGATACTAAAACAGGAGAAAAGCTGGACAAGGATAGATTCAGAAGAGACTTAGGCCAGGTTGAAGAAGCTTATCAAGAGATTTTGAATAGACTTATGGGGCAGAAAGGCAACTAAGCATAGTATTTTAAAAAAATTTAAGGCGGTGTTAATATTGAAAAGCGTTACTGAATGGGAAAAAGTCGGATTAACAAAGCAGGAATATGATATGGTGGTAGATATTTTAGGTCGAGAGCCAAACAATCTCGAGTTGAATTTATATGGTGTGATGTGGTCTGAACACTGTGGTTATAAGAATTCCCGTCCAATGCTCAAGCATCTTCCTACTGAGGGAGACAGGGTGCTCCAGGGACCGGGGGAAAATGCAGGGATAGTGGATATAGACGATGAGCAAGCTATAGTTATGAAAGTAGAGAGCCACAATCATCCATCTGCTCTTGAGCCATACAAAGGCGCTGCTACAGGAGTGGGGGGAGTGATGAGAGATATTTTCACCATGGGAGCCAGGCCGATTGCCTGTTTAAATTCACTTAAACTAGGTGAGCTAGAAGAGAGTGATAAGGTACAATATCTTCTAAAAGGTATTGTAGAAGGGATGGCAGACTACGGTAATTGCATGGGCGTACCTACTGTAGGAGGAGATATAGGTTTTTCAGATTCATACAAGGGCAATCCGTTGGTGAATGCAATGTGTGCCGGTATAATCAGGCACGATGAGATTAAGAAAGGTATCGCTTCAGGTGTAGGAAACTCGGTGATGATTGTAGGACATACTACTGGCAGAGACGGTGTGGGCGGTGCTAGTTTTGCGTCTGCAGAGCTGGTAGAGGGTTCAGAAGAGAGGAGTTCCGGAGTACCTGCAGGAGATCCTGAAATGGAAAAGCTTCTTCTAGAGGCTTGTCTTGAGCTTTTCAATACTGAATGTGTTGTAGGCATGCAAGATATGGGGGCTGCAGGCATAATATCTTCTAGTTGTGAGACTGCAGCTAGGGCAGGAACAGGGATAGAATTAGATGTGGATTTGGTGCCTAAAAGAGAAAAAGGCATGACTCCTGCTGAAGTAATGCTATCAGAGTCCCAAGAGAGAATGTTGGTGATAGTGGAGCAGGGAAAAGAGGATCGAGTTTTTGATATATTTAAAAAATGGGATTTGCAGGCAGCTGTTATAGGCAAAGTGACTGACGATGGAATGATAAGAGTGTTGGAAAAGGGACAAGTAGTTGGAGAAGTGCCTGCCAAGTCACTTGCAGAGGCTCCCACCTACGAACGAGACTACAAGAGACCTGAATACATGGATTTGTTGCAAGGTTCAGATATGCAAAATATTCCCCTGCCGGAGGATTATAACCATGTGCTTTTAAAGTTGTTGTCTTCCAGCAATATATGCAGCAGGGAATGGATTTATCAACATTTTGATTACAATGCAGGGGATAGTACTCAGGTTGCTCCGGGTTCCGATGGAGCTGTGTTGAAGATAAAGGGTACCAATAAAGGTATTTCATTCTCTATAGATAGTAATGGTAGATATTGTTATATAAATCCCCGTGAAGGAACCAAGATAGTTGTAGCTGAATCAGCGAGGAATGTGGCATGTAGCGGTGCTATACCGATAGCTATAACTGACGGTATGAATTTTGGTAATCCAGAGAATCCCGAGATTTTTTACCAATTCCGGGAGTCTATTTTTGGAATGAAAGAAGCATGTGAAAAATTGAATACACCTGTAATAGGAGGAAATGTAAGTTTTTACAATGAAACCGAAGAGGGTGCTATATATCCTACGCCGGTTGTAGGAATGTTGGGTCTTATTAAAGACATATCCAAGGTTACAACACAGGATTTTAAAGATGAGGGAGATGTTATAGTCCTTATAGGCACAAACAAGGATGAGCTGGGTGCCAGTGAATATCTCAAGGTTATCCATGGGAAGGAAGAAGGGAAAATCCCTGAAATAGATTTAGAGCTAGAAAAAAGAGTTCAGTCTGCTGTGCTAGATGCTATAGGCCAGGGCATCGTAAAATCCGCACATGATTGCAGCGATGGAGGACTTGCTGTAAATATTGCTGAAAGCTGTATTGGCGGAGAGATAGGCGCTAAAATAGATATCTATACTGATTTGAGAAATGATGCTTTGTTGTTTGGAGAGACGCAGTCAAGGATTGTAGTTTCCGTTAAATCCGATGATTTAGAAATGCTAGAAAAAATAGCCCAACAAAATAATGTTTCTGTTGAAAAAATAGGCGTAGTTTCCGGGAGTGAAATGATTGTTAATGTGAACCAACAACAATTGATAGGGCTCTCTGTTGAAGAAATCAAGAATGAATGGCGAGGGACACTTGGATGTTATCTGAAATAGACAAATTAAAAGAAGAATGTGGTGTGTTTGGCATATATGACAGTGAAGGAGCGCACGATGTTGCGAAGATGACTTACTATGGACTTTATGCACTTCAACATAGAGGTCAGGAAAGTGCCGGAATTGCAGTAAGTGACGGGGATAAAATACATTACTACAAACGTATGGGGCTGGTTCCCGAGATATTCGATTCCGAAATACTTGATGGATTGAAAGGCAAAATCGCAGTAGGACATGTGATGTATTCTACTCAAGGGACCAATTATCCGGTGAATGCTCAACCTTTGGTGATAAAGTATAGAAAAGGTTCTATAGCCCTTGCTCACAATGGTAACTTAGTCAATGCTGATAGATTAAGGAGTGAACTGGAGGAAGAGGGCATAATATTTCAGACATCTGTAGACAGCGAGGTTATGGCAAACCTTATTTCAAGGTTTGCTAAAACTTCAACTGTTGAGAAGGCAATCCGTAAGACTATGGAAATAATAAAAGGGGCCTATGCTCTGGTGATGATGACTGAGGATAAATTAATTGGATTTAGGGATCCTTATGGGATAAGACCTTTGAGCATAGGGAAAAAAGTAAATTCCTATATATTAGCATCAGAAACCTGTGCTTTTGATACAGTAGGTGCAGACACTATAAGAGATGTTCAACCAGGGGAAATAGTTGTTATCGATGACCAGGGAATAAAGTCATTTATGCCTGAAAAAGATTGTAATACCGCTCTATGTATATTTGAATTTATTTATTTTGCCCGTACTGACAGTATCATGAATGGTATGAGTGTATATATGTCAAGGAAAAAAGCAGGCAGAATTTTAGCCCAGGAGCACCCTGTGGATGCAGATCTTGTAATAGGCGTACCGGACTCTGGTACTACTGCTGCCATCGGTTATGCTGAACAATCAGGGATAAAGTATGGAGAGGGTCTTATAAAAAACCGATATGTTGGTAGAACATTCATACAGCCTACCCAAGAACTAAGGGAACAGGGGGTAGACATAAAGCTTAATGCGTTAAAGAGTATGGTAGAAGGCAAACGGATAATCATGGTAGATGATTCTATAGTAAGAGGCACTACAAGTGGGAGGATTGTAGATATGTTGAGAAGGGCTGGTGCAAAGGAAATACACATGAGGATCAGCTCTCCACCAGTAAAATATCCATGCTATTTTGGAATAGACACGCCAGAGAGAAAACATCTTATAGGAGCCCAAAGGTCAGTTCAAGAGATAGAGCAACTGATAGGTGCTGATAGTTTAGCCTATATTAGTATTGAAGGGCTGATGGAGACGGTGGATGTTCGAAAATGTGGTTACTGCAAGGGATGTTTTAATGGGATTTACCCTGTAGAAGTTGCTACAAACTTAAAATAAATATTGTCGGACAAGGAATAAAAGGAGGATATTTTGATGGGCGGTTTAACTTATAAAGATTCAGGTGTAGATGTTAACGCCGGATACAGATCTGTGGAGCTTATAAAAAAACACGTAAAAAGGACTCTCAACCCAAATGTATTGGGAGGGTTAAATAGTTTTGCCGGGTTGTATAATTTGGATGTGGGCAAATATGCATCCCCGGTATTGGTATCCGGTACTGACGGAGTGGGTACTAAACTAAAAATAGCATTTGAACTTGACAAACATGATACTATAGGTCAGGATTGCGTTGCTATGTGTGTAAACGATGTAGTTTGCCAAGGGGCTGAACCGTTGTTTTTCCTTGATTATATAGCAACCGGTAAAAATTACCCTGAAAGGATAGAAAAGATAGTAAAAGGCATCTCTGATGGTTGTGTCCAGGCAGGGTGTGCGCTTATTGGCGGAGAAACAGCTGAAATGCCCGGGTTTTATGATGAAGAAGAATACGATCTTGCAGGATTTTGTGTAGGTATAGTGGAAAAGGATAATATAATCACAGGTGAATCTATAAAAGAAGGAAATATAATTATAGGCTTGGCATCTTCAGGGGTACACAGCAATGGATATTCCCTTGTAAGGAAATTATTTATGGAGAAGAATAATAGTTTGTTTGAACATGTAGATGAGTTGGGCACTACCATTGGAGAGGAACTTTTAAAGCCCACCAGGATATATGTGAAAGATGTGCTGGAGATAATGGATAAATATAGAGTAAATGGAATTGTTCACATTACAGGTGGCGGATTTTATGAAAATATACCTAGAATTTTACCAGATGGGTTACAGGCTGTAATAGATTTAAATGCGTGGCAAGTTCCCGGCATTTTCAAGTTGATACAGAGCACCGGCAAAATACAACAAAAAGAGATGTTCAACACATTCAACATGGGAATAGGAATGGCTATTATAGTTGATAAGGACGACTGTGATGGTATTATGGAAACACTAAACAAAGAGAATTCCAGAGCATTTACTATAGGAGAGATAAAAACAGGAGATTCGGGTGTAAGCTTATGTTAAAAAAAATTGGGGTGCTAGCATCAGGTGGAGGAACTAATCTTCAATCGATAATAGACAATATAGATAGTGGATATATAAATGCAGAATTGTCTGTTGTGATATCAAATAAAAAAAATGCGTATGCCTTAGCCAGGGCACAAAAACATGGTATACCCGCATATTTTGTGGATAGAAGAGAGTATTCTAGCAATCAGGAATATGATGAACAAATAATGAAGATATTGTGCAAGCATGGTGTGGATATTGTAGTGCTTGCAGGGTATTTACTCATACTCACCAAAAAGTTTGTGAAGAGATATAAAAATCGCATAATAAATATCCACCCTTCTCTCATTCCATCATTCTGTGGAGGTGGATATTATGGGATAAAAGTACATCAGGCAGTTTTAGATTATGGGGTCAAAGTAACCGGCGCCACAGTACACTTTGTGGATGAAGGTACCGATACAGGGCCTATTATAATGCAGCAGGCTGCGCAAGTGCTTCCTGATGATACTCCAGAAACTTTGCAAGAGCGGGTATTGGAAATAGAACATAGAATACTCCCTGAAGCCGTAAAGCTTTTAGCGGAGGATAAGATAGATGTTAAGGGTAGAAAAGTTTTTATTAAATAGGATTAACAGGAAGGAGTGGTTTGATTGGTTAAAAGGGCAATTTTGAGTGTTTTTGATAAGACAGGCATAGTTGAGTTGGCAAAAGGCTTAAGTGATATGGGAATAGAGATAATTTCCACCGGAGGAACTGCAAAGGCTATATCTGACGCAGGGATTAGAGTTATAAATGTGTCCGATATAACCGGTTTTCCGGAATGTTTAGATGGAAGAGTTAAAACTCTGCACCCTAAAATACATGCAGGATTGTTGGCCATGAGGGATAACCAAGACCACATGGCGCAGTTAGAACAATTAGGAATTGATACAATAGATATGGTGGTAATAAACTTGTATCCTTTTAAACAGACGATACAAAAGCCTGGAGTTACATTGGAAGAGGCTATCGAAAATATAGATATTGGTGGACCTACCATGTTGAGAGCCGCTGCCAAAAACTATCAGGACGTAACAGTAGTAGTTGATCCTGATGATTATCAGGATGTACTTAACGAAATCAAACAAAGTGGGGGTATATCAAGGGATACCAATTTTAGATTGGCGGCCAAGGTATTTGAGCATACAAGCCATTATGATACTTTGATAGCCCAGTATTTGAGGAAAAATGCAGGTGGTAATATTTTCCCGGAATTATTCACCATGACTTTTCAAAAGGTTCAAGATATGAGGTACGGGGAAAACCCTCATCAGAAAGCGGCATTTTATAGGGAAGTAGGTAACAATCAAGGTTGGCTTACCGATGCCCAACAATTACATGGTAAAGAACTTTCATTCAATAATATAAATGATACTAACGGGGCATTGGAATTGCTGAAAGAATTTGATCAAACAGCTGTGGTTGCGGTTAAGCATGCAAATCCATGTGGGGTAGGAGTGGCAGATAGTGTTTATCAAGCATACATTAAAGCCCATGATGCAGACCCTGTTTCTATTTTTGGAGGTATAGTGGTTACCAACAGAGAGATGGATGAGAAAACGGCAGAAGAGATAAACAAAATATTTGTAGAAATTGTGGTGGCACCATCATACACCGATAAAGCGTTGGAGATATTGTGCAGCAAGAAGAATATCAGAGTTTTAAAGTTGGAGAATATACAAAAGCAATATACAGATGATGAGATGAATATTAAAAAGGTAGGAGGAGGTATGGTAATCCAGCAGGTGGATAATCAACTATTAGTAGAAGAAAAACTAGAAGTTGTTACTGACAGAGAGCCTACCCAACAAGAGATGGAGGATTTAAAATTCGCTTGGAAAGTAGTCAAACATACAAAATCTAACGCAATTGTGGTTGCAAAACAAAATCAAACTTTAGGAGTAGGGCCTGGACAGACTAATAGAATATGGGCGGCAGAGGCTGCGATACAGAGGGCTGGAGATAAAGTGAAAGGCAGTGTAATGGCATCAGATGCATTTTTCCCTTTCCCAGATTGTGTAGAGGCAGCTGCGAAAGCTGGTATCACTGCAATAATACAGCCTGGAGGATCTATAAGGGATCAGCAATCCATAGATGCATGTAACAAGTGCGGCATAGCTATGATTTTTACAGGCATGAGACATTTTAAACATTAATACAGGGGGCGAAGGAATCATGAAAGTCTTGGTAGTAGGTGGTGGAGGAAGGGAACATGCTATAATATGGAAACTTAAACAGAGTTCAAGAATATCTAAAATATATTGTGCTCCGGGAAACGGAGGTATATCAGATGTTGCGGAATGTGTGCCTATACAAGCTACAGATATAATTGGTATTGCTGACTTTGCTCAAAAAGAAGGAGTAGATCTTACCATCGTAGCTCCTGATGACCCTCTCGCCATGGGAGCGGTAGATGAGCTGGAGAAGAGGGGTTTAAGGGCTTTCGGCCCTAATAAGAGCGCTGCACTGATAGAATCAAGCAAGGTATTTGCAAAGCAATTGATGGAAAAATATAATATACCAACTGCGGATTATAGGGTGTTTGATGATGCACAACAAGCTTTTGAATTTTCTAAAGATATGTCATATCCGGCTGTAATAAAGGCAGAAGGTCTTGCCTTGGGTAAAGGCGTTATAATTGTAGAAACTGAGCAGCAAGCTAAAGATGCTATCAAGAGTATAATGGTGGATAAGGTATTTAAAGAAGCAGGAAAAAGGATTGTGATTGAAGAATACATCCAAGGACTGGAGGTTACTATACTCACATTTACTGACGGCAAGACAGTAGTACCTATGGTGAGTTCTCAGGATCATAAGAGAGCCTATGATAATGACGAAGGGTTGAATACCGGTGGGATGGGTACTTTCACACCTAGCAGATATTACACCCAAGATATTGCGGAAGAAGTGAAAAAGAACATACTGATACCTACGGTGAAGGCTATGTCAGCAGAAGGGAGACCTTTCAAAGGTGTATTATACTTTGGACTTATGCTTACCGATGATGGTCCTAAAGTGCTGGAATATAATGCTAGATTCGGGGATCCGGAAGCACAGGTTGTGCTTCCAAGGCTGAAAACAGACTTAGTGGATATATTTGATGCTATAATTGATGGGAAACTGGATAGTGTGGATATAGAATGGGATGATAATGCCGCTGTTTGTGTAATATTAGCTTCTGGAGGATATCCTGTAAGTTATGAAAAAGGTTATACAATAAAGGGATTGGAAAATTTTAAGGACAGCAAGGATATAATTTTATTTCATGCCGGGACTGAAAAAGTGGATGGAAACTATATTACCAACGGTGGAAGGGTGCTTGGTGTTACTGCTATGGCACAAGATATTGAGCAGGCCAGGTGCAAGGCTTATGATGCTGTGAACAGGATAGAATTTAAAGATATGCATTATAGAAAAGATATAGGCATTAAATAAGCAGCTCGTTTAACTTTAATATCAGTTCAGTATGGTAATACACACAAAGTTTTATTTGGGAGCCAAGAATAGAAGATTCTGTCATAGTATTTTCAAGGGGGTGTATTATATGGAATGTAATAAACAAGCTAATAAGAAGAATTGTAATTGCACTTATCCATGCAGCAGAAAAGGGTTGTGCTGTGAGTGTGTATCTTATCATAGATCAATGGGGCAACTTCCAGCGTGTTTTTTTCCGCCCGAGATTGAAAAGACATATGATAGATCTATAGAAAGATTTGTGGAATATTACAGTAATAAGTAGAAAAAAGATCCAGAACAGATGATTTTTGTTCTGGATTTTTTTATCCTAAAAAGAGGTATTTAATCAGTTTATGGAGAATTAATAGATTGAGTTATCAATATACATTCTTATAAGGGTATATGATGATTTTGTATAGCTTTTGAGAGGGGGTGAAAAATATAGATGTATTTGGAATTCTAGGTTTTGGCTTGGGGGCGCTGGGATTTATATTTGGAATTAGCGCTACTTTTCAGTTAACTGATCTAAAAAAGAGGATTCAAGTATTAGAAGAAAAAATAAGGAATAAAGCGGATACGGGGACAGATGATGAAAACTATAATTAATGATGGGCAAAGGAAATTAATTGCGGGAGGGCAAGGAATAGGTGGATTTTGAATTGAAATGGTTAGAATATGCTAAAGAACTTCAATCTATAGCTCAGGCGGGATTGACATATTCGAAAGATAAATATGACATTGAAAGATTTGAAAAGATAAGAGAGATAAGTGTAGAGATAGTTCACAATTATACTGATATAGAATGTAAAAAAGTAAAAAAATTATTTGCCAGCGAAACAGGGTATCAAACTCCTAAAATAGATGTGCGTGCTGCGATATTTAAAGGCAAACAAATATTGCTGGTGAAAGAGAAGATTGACGGTTTATGGGCTATGCCCGGAGGATGGGCTGATATAAATTGCTCACTTAGAGAGAACTTGATAAGGGAAGCAAAAGAAGAAGCGGGGGCATCAATAGCACCCAAACGGATAGTGGCAGTATTGGATATGAGAAGAAATAATATTGCCGTGTTGCCTTATGGTATATATAAAATATTTGTTGAATGCGATTATATTAAAGGACGGTTTAAGGAGAATATTGAAACGTCGGAATGTAGATTCTTTGATAAGGATAATTTACCCTCTTTATCCAAAGGGAGAAATACTGAACAACAAATTAAGATGTGTTTTGAGGCAAGAGAAAAGCGCATCCATGAGGCTATCTTTGATTAGAGTTTTTTATATCATTAAATAAATATATTATAAAACATTAAAATAATATAAGCAGGAGGTAAGTGCTATGAATAGAAAAGGAATAGCTATAGGAGGGAACTTAGTATTAGATAATCTGAAGATAGTGGATATATACCCAAATAAAGGGAACCTCGCAAACATACTAGATGTTCAAAGGTCTGTTGGAGGGGCAGTACCTAATTGTTTAATTGACTTGGCGAAGATAGATGACAAGACCCCTTTAACGGCTATCGGATTAGTGGGATGTGATGAAGCGGGGGATTTTATAATACAGCAGCTGAATAATTATAATATTAATACTGATTTTATAACCAGGGATTCCAATCAAAATACTTCTTATACCGATGTAATGTCAGTAAGTACAGATGGTAGCAGGACTTTTTTTACTTATAGGGGTGCTAATAGTTTATTGGATATAGAGCATTTCGACCTACCCAATCTAAATGCAGATATATTACATATAGGCTATGCGCTATTGTTGGACAAATTAGATTCAAAAGATAATGAATATGGTACGGTTATGGCTAGATTACTGCATATGGCGCAAGAGCAGGGGATAAAGACTTCTGTGGATGTTGTAAGTGAAGACAGTGATCGGTTTAGGAAGATAGTGCCTCCTAGTTTAAAATACACAAATTATTGTATAATAAATGAGGTAGAAGCCTCTTATATCACAAATATTCCAGCAAGGGGAAAAAATGAATCATTAATTGTTGATAATATGCAAAAGATGTGTAAAGAGTTATTTAAGATGGGGGTTAAGGATTGGGCTATTATCCACTCTCCAGAAGGCGGTTTTGGAATGAATGATAAAGGTGATTACTATATACAACCATCATTGAAGCTGCCTGAAGGTTATATCAAAGGTACTACAGGAGCAGGAGATGCTTTTTGTGCAGGTATATTGTACTCTGTTTACAAGGAATGGGATATTGAGAAGGCGTTGAAGATAGCGGTATCTGCTGCCGCGTGCAACTTGTCTGAGGTGAATGCTGTAGATGGGATGAAAGATATCGATAGTATACAAAAGCTTTACAATTCAATGCCGAAGAGGGAACTAAAGTAAAATTTTGGGCGTTCAATTTTGAAGGCCCTTTTTTTTAGCAATTTAATGTGTTAAAATTGATATAATATAGTGTCACCGAATATAATTAAATAGGGGTGAGTTTATGGCATATAATTCAAAAATAAAAGATTCATCTATAGACACATTATTTGAAGCGATTCTGCTTCTGGAAAATATTGACGAATGTTATAGGTTTTTCGAAGATGTCGGTACTATAAATGAAATAAAGTCATTAGCTCAAAGATTGGAAGTTGCTATTATGCTGAAGCAGAACAAGACATACACTGAAATTGCTAAAAAAACTGGTGCTAGCACTGCTACTATAAGCAGAGTCAACAAGTGTCTAATTTACGGTGCCGATGGATATAATATTATTATTGACAGATTATTGAGCAAAGAGTAATCCGAGGTTAACTGATAACGTCGGTTTTTTCTTACTCATATGATGATGAGGAGGAAGCGATGGGCGATAAATACTGGTATAGATATACAGCTGAACAAGCATTGGAAACATTAAAATCAGATAAAGAAAGAGGATTGGGAGATAAACGAGCAAGGCAAAGATTAGAAGAGCATGGGTATAATCAGATAAAGAGTGAGAAAAAAACTACTATCTTAAATATGTTTTTAAGCCAATTTAAAAATTTCATGGTTATAATACTCTTGATTGCTGCTGTTATATCCGGGTTTTTGGGAGAATTAAATGATACCATAATTATTATAACAATTGTAGTTTTAAATGCTGTTTTAGGTGTTCTACAGGAAAATAAGGCGGAAAAAGCCCTTGAAGCGCTAAAGAATATGTCAATTCCATCAGCAAAAGTTATAAGAGATGGGAACACAATTCAAGTTAAATCCACACATATAGTACCGGGAGATATTGTTATTTTAGAAGCAGGTGATTTTATACCTGCCGATGGTAGAATTGTAGAATGTTCTAATCTGATGGTTGAAGAATCGTCACTTACAGGGGAATCAGTTCCAGTGCAAAAACACCAGGATGTAATCCAGGACAGAGACATACCCCTAGGTGATATGGCAAACATGGTGTTTTCTACAGGATTAGTGACTAATGGGAGAGCTAAGATAGTTGTGACAGGAACGGGTATGGATACTGAAATAGGCAAAATCGCCCAGATGATTGAACAAGAAGACAATTTAAAGACTCCTTTACAGATAAAACTGGAAGAACTGGGGAAATGGTTAGGATTAGTAGCTATTGCAGTTTGTGCCATAATATTTCTGGTAGGCTTTTTCCAGGGGAGAGACATGTTAGAAATGTTTATGTTGGCTGTTTCCCTGGCGGTAGCAGCTATACCTGAAGGTTTGCCTGCCATTGTAACTATAGTTCTTTCCCTTGGCGTACAGAGGATGATAAAAAAGAATGCAATCATAAGAAAATTGCCTGCAGTGGAAACATTGGGTACTGCATCTGTTATATGCTCCGATAAGACAGGAACTTTGACTCAAAATAAGATGACAGTGACAGCTGCTTACATTTATGATACACCAATGGAAGATATAAATGAAATAAGAATACAGGATAAACTCCAGAAATTGTTGTTAGATATCGGGCTTTTATGCAACGATGCATCTATACAGGCTGAACCTGTGGGTGATCCTACTGAAATAGCATTGTTAGATTTAGCCTATAAAAAAGGCTTGGTAAAACAAGAACAAGAGAAAATAAAAAGAAGAGTACAAGAGATACCTTTTGATTCGGACAGAAAGCTTATGTCTACAATACATTCCTATCAAGATAAATACTATGTATTTACAAAAGGAGCATTAGATGTATTATTGGATAGATGCAGCCGTGTTTTAACTGATGATGGTATATTGACTATTGATCAGCAAACCAAAAATAGAATAATGGAACAGAATAATAAAATGTCTCAAAAGGCTTTGCGCGTTTTGGCTATGGGATACAAAGAAATCGATGTAATACCTGATGATATTAACCCGGAAAATACTGAAAATGACTTGGTATTCGTGGGAATGATGGGGATGATCGATCCTCCTAGAGAAGAAGTTAAACTTGCAGTGGAAAAGTGCAGGCTGGCAGGGATAAAGCCTGTGATGATCACAGGGGATTATAAAAATACGGCTGTTGCAATAGCAGAGCAGCTAGGTATCTTTAAAACAGGAGATATAGCAGTTGACGGTGTTGAACTTGAGAAGATGACCGACGAACAGCTCTCTGAAAATATCCACAAACATTCAGTATTTGCGCGGGTATCACCTCATCACAAGGTAAGGATTGTAAAAGCATGGCAGAGTAAGGGAAGGGTGGTAGCCATGACCGGTGACGGGGTAAATGATGCCCCTGCCCTCAAAAGTGCAGATATAGGATGTGCTATGGGGATTACTGGAACAGATGTTTCAAAGCAGGCATCTGATATGATACTTACAGATGATAATTTTGCTACTATTGTTGATGCTGTGGAAGAAGGCAGAGGAATATTTGATAATATTAAGAAATCTATACATTTTCTTCTTTCATGCAATATAGGAGAGATAATAACATTATTTATTGCACTTTTATTCAACATGCCTGCCCCGTTATTGCCTATACATATTTTGTGGATAAATCTTATAACAGATAGTCTACCTGCTTTATCTCTGGGGGTAGATCCTATATATCAAGACATTATGAAGCGGAAACCTAGAGATCCTAAGGAGAGCATATTTTCTCAAGGTTTAGGTGTTATGATTTTAGTAGAAGGTATAATCATAGGCAGTGTGACACTTTTAGCATTCAACAGAGGCCTAAAATACAATATTGATATCGCCAGGACAATGGCGTTTACTACTTTAAGCTTATCTCAGCTGATACATAGTTTGGATGTGAGATCTATAGATAAATCGGTATTTAAAATTGGAGTATTTTCAAATAAATATCTTATAGCATCTATTTTTATATCTACACTGCTTGTATTGGCAGTAATAGCTATACCATTTTTAAGGGGAGTTTTTGAACTTGCTTATTTATCCAAAAATCAAATTATGATTGTAGTAATATATTCAATTATACCTCTAATAATGATGGAGATTGTTAAATTGTTTAAAAAGCCTAATGGTCAAAATTAATTTTGATCATTAGGCTTTTTTCCATAATATTGGTAATAGTCTACTTTTATCCTGCCATTATATAATTTTCTCTTTCTATCAGCTTTTTTACCATATATATTTTCAAAGCTTTCATCAGAGGTAAGGAGATAAACTGACCAAGTATCCTTAGACCTGAATTTTTTACCTAAAGTTTTATATATTTTTTCTATTTCTGATTTTTTGCCTATTCGTTCACCATAAGGAGGATTAGATATAAGTACCCCATACTCATTGTTTACATCTAAATCAAAGACAGACTTGGTTTTGAAATCGATGCAATAATCTACTCCTGCGTTTATTGCGTTTTGAGATGCCAGTTCAATAGCTTTTTGATCTATATCCGATGCTGATATGTTCAAATCCACATTAGAATCTATCAGACCAAAGGCTTCAGTTTTTACTTTCTTCCATACTTTACTATCTATTCTGGGCCAGTTTTCTGAGGCAAAATGTCTATTAAGCCCAGGTGCTATGTTCATACCAATCAGGGCAGCTTCTATGGGGATTGTACCTGAACCGCAGAATGGATCCAATAAAAGGCGATCCTTATTCCAGAAACTCAACTGTATCATTGCAGCAGCCAATGTCTCCTTTAATGGAGCTCTTACTGATTTTTGTCTATAACCCCTTTTGTGAAGTCCGATACCGCTTGTATCTATAGTCAAGGTAGCTACATCCTTTAAAATGGAAACCTGTATTGTAAATTCCGGCCCTGTCTCATCAAACCATTGTTTTTTGTACTTTGATTTTAGTTTTTCTACCACTGCTTTTTTTACGATAGATTGACAATCAGGAACACTGAACAGCTTGGATTTTACCGACTTTCCAATTACAGTAAACTTGCCATCTTCGGTTATCCATTCATCCCAAGGCAGTGCCTTGGTGTTTTCAAAAAGCTCTTCAAAGCTCAACGCTTTAAATTCTCCCATTTTTAACAGCACTCTATCGGCACACCTAAGCCATATATTGGTTTTGGGAATGGCTTCTTCATTTGCTGTAAATTCCACCTTTCCATCAGATACCTTTAAATCATTAAACCCAAGAGCTATCAATTCTCTTTTTACTATAGCCTCTAATCCAAATGTTGAAGTAGCAATTAAATTTATCCCAGACACAAAAAGCCTCCTCATCTTATCATTTGTTGAATGCATTCCATAATAGATGATAACATATTACTATGTATGTGAATAGTATTGCTACGGAATATAGATTTATGTGATATTTTAATAAGATGTTACTTTTAAAATACAGCAATACTGGATATCATATGCAACCTAAACCAAGTTTAGCTTTCCCTATGACTCAGAAGAACCGTCCCCTTGTGTCTTGTTTTAAACTACTCAACAGGAACTTATATATACCAGGTTCCGTAAATACAAAGTATAAAACTAGAATATTAATGGCTGTACTAAATAGGGTTAATATATTAAAATTAGTATAGCAACAATAAATATTCTATTGTACCACTGGATTTGTTGTAGTATATGATAATATATACAAAGTATATGATAAATATAAAAAGCTTCACATAAAGTATGGAGGTATAGAATGGATTTAAACAAGATTTTGAACGATCAGCAAGCAAAAGCTGTTCGCAAGACCGAGGGGCCTTTGCTCATTTTAGCTGGCGCTGGTTCGGGAAAGACTAGGGTTCTGACCTATAGGATAGCATATTTAATCGGAGAACATGGTGTTAACCCTTCAAATATAGCAGCTATTACATTTACAAATAAAGCGGCAGATGAAATGAAAGAAAGGGTTGCGAACATAGTAGGAGAATTGGGATACTTTGTTACAATAAGCACATTCCATTCATTCTGTGTAAGAATTCTCAGGAGAAATGCTGATAAAATAGGATATAATAATAACTTTGTAATTTACGATGCAAAAGATCAATTGACTCTGGTAAAAGAGTGCATAAAAGAATTAGATATAAGCGAAAAATATTACGCTCCTAAATCAGTGAAAAACAATATAAGCAATATCAAGGATACCCTGATAAATTATCAAGAGTTTGCACAGCAGAGCAAAGGGGATTTTAGAAAAGAAAAATTAGCAGAAATTTATAGACTATATCAGCAAAAGCTGCAGAGAAACAATGCATTTGATTTTGATGATTTGATTATGAAAACAGTT
Organism: Clostridia bacterium; assembly: GCA_028698525.1. NCBI lineage: Bacteria > Bacillati > Bacillota > Clostridia > Clostridia bacterium. Next base: position 11,199 of record JAQVDB010000009.1, on the reverse strand, counting down.
GAGCTATTTGAAACAGATCCTGATGTTTTAAAATATTATCAGAATAAATTCAGATACCTAATGGTGGATGAATATCAGGATACAAATACCGCACAATATAAATTAGTAAAATTTTTATCTGAAAAGCATAGAAATATTTGTGTTGTAGGTGATGACGACCAAAGTATATACGGGTGGAGAGGAGCCGATGTTAGAAATATACTCGACTTTGAAAAGGATTTTCCTGAATCTGAAACTATTAAGTTGGAGCAGAATTATAGGTCTACCCAAACTATTTTGGACGCAGCTAATAATCTGATAAAAAACAATTATTCCAGGAAGAAAAAGAGGCTGTGGACATCAAATGGAAGAGGGCAGCAGATAGTATTATATGAAGCAGTCGATGAAAAGGATGAAGCTGAATATGTATGCCAAAGCATAAAGGAAAAACTAGATAAACAGTCTCTCAAATACTCTGATTTTGCTGTGCTATACAGAATAAATGCGCAATCTAGGGTTATGGAAGATGCATTGATGAAGTATAAAATGCCATATAGGATGGTAGGTGGTTTAAGGTTTTATGACAGAAAGGAAATAAAAGATCTTATTGCATATTTAAGGGTAATAGTAAATCCCTTGGATAATGTGAGTTTTTTGAGGATAATAAATGTACCCAAAAGAGGGATAGGAGCAAAGACTATAAGCAGGATACAGGAATATGCAGCCTCAAGTGATGGCAGTCTTTTTTCTGCCATATTGGATTGTGAAAAGATTGACGGTTTGACAAAAAGAGCTATATCATCAATAGAGCAATTTAAGGATATTATAATAGAACTCATGGCAATAAAAGAGACAGGTACAATTTCTGAACTGATAGAATACATAATTGAAAAGACCGGATATAAAGAACAATTAATGGCTGAAAAGACGGAGGAGGCAGAGGTCAGGCTGGAGAACATAAAAGAATTTATATCTGCGGCTAAAGAATATGAACAGGGAGAAGAACAAGGGAATATACAGGACTTTTTAGAAAATATAGCACTTGTCAGCGATATTGATACGGTGGATGCGGGAGGAGATGGTGTCTTATTGATGACCATGCATAGTGCCAAAGGCCTGGAATTTCCGGTTGTATTTATAATTGGTATGGAAGAAGGCATATTCCCTCATGTAAGATCCCTTTTTGAAGAAGACGAGCTGGAGGAGGAGAGAAGGCTTTGTTATGTTGGAATAACCAGGGCACAGCAAGAGCTATTTATGACATGTGCTAGACAGAGAACGATATTTGGAAAGACTAATTATAATACCTTATCCAGATTTATCAATGAGATACCTGAAAATCTTACTAATAGGGGAAATGGCGATAATGGCAATGATGAGAACGAAACAATCCTGAAGGAAGAGCAATACCAGGATTCTTTCCAGGTAGGACAAAAAGTGATTCATAAAAAGTTCGGTAACGGGACAGTGGTTGGATTAAACGGGCAAGGCAAAGACACTGAAATTAACATTGCCTTTGATGGATTAGGTGTAAAAAAGCTGGTAGCCTTTTATGCTCCTATTAAGAAAATATAAATATTTTAATGGAGGTGAAAATCATGGTTTCCCAAGAAATTACAAATCAAGCTAAAAAACTGAGGGAACAGATAAACTACCATAATTATAGGTATTATGTACTTGACCAACCGGAAATATCCGATGCTGAGTATGACAAGCTGATGAGAATGTTAATAGAGCTTGAACAGAAGTATCCGGATATTATAACTGAAGATTCTCCTACACAGAGAGTTGGAGGGCAACCTTTGAAAGAGTTCAAGCCTGTTGTACATAGTGTGCCACTCTTGAGTCTAGCCAATGCATTCAGTGAAAAGGAATTGTTGGATTTTGATAGAAGGGTAAGGCAGGCATTGAATGAAGATATTGAATATGTTGTTGAACTGAAAATGGATGGTTTGTCTGTTGCACTTACATATCAAGATGGAAAACTAGTGAGAGGGGCTACCAGAGGTGATGGAAGAACGGGAGAGGATATAACCTCAAATATAAAAACCATCAAAAGTATACCTTTAGTGCTCAATGAAAAAGTGGATATAGAGGTCAGGGGAGAGGTTTTTATGTCTAAAGGTGATTTTCAAGTGTTAAATAAACTGCGTCAAGACAAGGAGGAACCACTTTTTGCAAACACTAGGAATGCAGCAGCAGGGTCCTTGCGACAGTTAGACCCGTCTATAACTGCAGCTAGGCCTTTGGATATATTTATATTCAATGTACAGAGGATACAGGGTGTTGAATTTGATACCCATTACCAGAGCTTGGAATATATGAGACGTTTGGGTTTTAAAATAAATTCTCATAATACATTATGCAGTTCGATAAATGAGGCGATAGACTTATGTGATTATTGGTCGGAAAAGAGGTCGGAATTGCCTTATGAAATAGATGGCATAGTTATAAAAACAAATTCATTAAAACAAAGAGAGATGCTGGGAAATACCAGCAAAGCTCCCAGATGGGCAATTGCATATAAATTTCCGGCAGAGCAAAAGCAGACAGTGATAAAGGACATAATAGTGCAGGTGGGCAGAACGGGAGTTTTAACGCCTACGGCTGTATTTGAACCGGTGAGGCTGGCAGGTTCTGTTGTACAAAGGGCTACTCTCCATAATGAAGACTATATAAATAGCAAAGATATACGAATAGGGGATACTGCAATAATCCAAAAGGCCGGGGATGTGATACCGGAAGTTGTGAAAATAATTGAGAACAAAAGGACAGGACAAGAAAAAAAATTCAGTATGCCCTCACAATGTCCTGTGTGTGGTGCGGATACTTTCAGATCGGAGGGGGAGGCTGCAACTAAATGTACGGGAGTTGATTGTCCTGCAAGATTGAAACGAAGTGTAATACATTTTGCTTCAAGGGATGCGATGGACATCGAAGGAATGGGTCCTGCAATTGTAAATCAACTTGTTGATGATAAAATAATATCATCTGCAGCAGACCTTTATTATCTAAAGTTTGAGGATTTAATAAGCCTTGAAAGGATGGCAGAAAAGTCGGTAAACAATCTATTGAATTCAATAGAAAACAGCAAGGATAGAGAGTTAAACAATATAATATTTGCTTTAGGCATACCTTTTATTGGTGCTAGAGCGGCATATGTGATAGCAAAAGAATTTGGGAGCATGCAAGAGTTGGAGGGGGCAGACTATGATAGGCTAATCTCAATAAACGAAGTAGGAGAAAAGATGGCAAAAAGCATTATTACTTTTTTTAAGCAAACACAGAATAGAGAGTTTGTGGATAAGCTAAAATATGCCGGAGTTAATATGGAATTTAAAGATACAAATGAAGCTATAGATAAAAATCTTGAAGGGAATATATTTGTACTTACCGGAACACTAAAGAACTATAAAAGAAATCAAATAAAGGATATAATAGAAAGGCTAGGCGGCAGAGTATCGGGCAGTGTTAGCTCAAGAACCGATTATGTGTTAGCCGGTGAAAATCCCGGCAGCAAGCTGGAAAAAGCCAGAAATATTATCGCACAATCCGGAAACCCAAAATTGAAAATAATAAACGAACAGGAATTTGAAAATATGATAAAATGATTTTGTGTATTTTTGTAGACATGGTAAAATAAATAGGATAAAGGAGGAATGGAAAAATGAAGATCACAAAAAAAGATGTAGATTACATGGCATCGTTATCCAGATTAATATTAAGCGAGTCTGAAAAAGAAAAGTTTACCCACGATTTAGATGAAATGTTAAACTATATGGATAAATTAAACGAATTGAATACTCAAGACGTTGAGCCTACAGTACACGTGTTTAAAATGAAAAATGTGTTTAGAGAGGATAAAGTTGGTCCTTCAACTGATAGAGATGAAATGCTGTTTAATGCTCCCAAAAGTGAAGATGGGTGTTTTAAAGTACCGAGAATAGTTGAATAAAAATTAGTATAACCACAAAAGAATGGAGGTATAGATTTGGAATTATATAAGCTTACAGTACACGAATGTATAGATCTGTTGAACAAAAAAGAAATAACATCCACTGAGTTAACACAATCAGTGCTAGATAGAATTGAAAAAGTAGAAAGCAAAACAGATGCTATTCTTACAAAATGTGAAGAAAACGCATTAAATGTTGCAAAAGAGGCTGACAAACTAATATCATCCGATTCAGAACGCGATGATATGACAGGCATACCCTTTGTTCTCAAGGACAACATCATTACTAAAGGAATAAAGACCACCTGTGCATCGAAAATGTTGGAAAACTTTGTTCCTCCTTATGATGCTACCGTTGTTGATAGATTAAAACAAAAGAGCGCAGTTCTAATAGGGAAAACAAATTTGGATGAATTTGCAATGGGTTCTTCTACCGAGAACTCAGCTTTTAAGGTTACCCGGAATCCATGGGATACTGACAGGGTGCCCGGAGGTTCCAGCGGAGGTTCTGCAGCTGCCGTGGCAGCAGATGAAGCGTACTTTGCATTAGGTTCAGATACAGGTGGTTCTATAAGGCAGCCTGCTTCTTATTGCGGTATAGTAGGTATGAAGCCTACCTACGGTTCTGTATCAAGATATGGTCTTGTAGCGTCTGCGTCCTCTTTGGATCAGATAGGTCCGCTTTCCAAAGATGTTGAAGATTGTGCCATTATTTTAAATTCCATAGCAGGAGAAGATCAGCGTGATTCTACCTCTGCAAAGGTTGAGCATCCTGATTTTAGAAAGGCATTAAAGGAAAATATAAAAGGCTTAAAAATAGGTGTGCCTAAAGAATATTTTGGAAACGAAATAAATCCGGAAGTTAGACAGGCAGTATTAAAATCTATTGAACTTTTAAAGCATATGGGTGCAGACTATCAAGAGTTTTCACTTCCAAGTGCTGAATATGCATTATCTGCATTTTATATTATCTCGTCAGCAGAAGCGAGCTCTAATTTAGCTAGGTTTGACGGAGTCAAGTACGGGTTTAGGGCTGAAAAATATGACGATCTCTTGGATTTGTATAATCAGACAAGAAGTCTTGGTTTTGGAGATGAGGTAAAGAAAAGAATAATATTTGGTACATATGTGTTGAGCTCTGGATATTATGATGCATATTATCTAAAAGCCCTTAAAGCCAGGACCCTTATAAAGCAAGACTTTGATAGAGCTTTTGAAAATTATGATGTTATTATATGTCCAACCTCACCGACAACGGCATTTAAGCTAGGTGAAAAGAATGACAATCCTATGGAAATGTACATGCAGGACATATGTACTATATCTTTAAATATGGCAGGATTGCCGGGCATATCAATTCCCTGTGGATTTGACAGTAAGGGTTTACCTGTAGGGATGCAGATTGTGGGAAAACCCTTCGATGAGTATACACTTATAAAAACGGCTTATGCTTTTGAGCAAGCTACAGACTTTCATAAGCATAAACCATCATTAGTATAAAGGCGGTGTTAAATATGGACTTTGAGACTGTGATAGGTTTGGAGATACATGTAGAACTGGATACCAAGACTAAAATTTTTTGTGAATGTACCACTGAGTTCGGTGGAGAGCCTAATACTCACTGCTGTCCTATTTGTGCTGGCATGCCTGGCACATTGCCGGTATTAAACAAAAAAGTAGTGGAGTATGCTGTAAGGGCTGGAATAGCTTTAAATTGTGATATATCGAGATTGAGCAAAATGGATAGAAAAAACTATTTCTATCCTGATCTGCCCAAAGCATATCAGATTTCGCAGTATGATTTGCCTATTTGTAAAGATGGTAGCGTTCAGATAGAGGTAGATGGACAAAAAAAGACCATTGGAATAACTAGAATTCATATAGAAGAAGATGCAGGTAAATTGCTGCATGAAAAGCCAGGTGTTTCACTTGCGGATTATAATAGAGGTGGGGTTCCACTGATAGAAATTGTTACAGAACCGGATTTAAGAAGTGCGGAGGAAGCTAGAGTTTTTGCAGAAAAACTGAAATCCATATTGGAGTACACTGAAGTTTCAGACTGCAAGATGCAAGAAGGTTCATTGAGGTTTGACGTAAACCTTTCTGTAAGACAAAAAGGTCAGCCTGAATTTGGAACTAGGACAGAAATGAAAAACCTTAATTCTTTTAGGTCTCTTGTAAACGCAATAAAATATGAGAGCGGCAGGCAGATAAAAGTTTTGCAGGACGGGGGCAGTATAAGCCAGGAGACTAGGAGATGGGATGATTCCCAGAACAAGAGTTTTGCCATGCGGTCAAAGGAAGAAGCCCATGATTATAGATATTTTCCGGAGCCTGATTTGGTTCCGATAGAACTAGAAGACGAATGGATTGAAGCGATAAAAAAGGATCTTCCAGAGATGCCGGAAGTTAAGAAAAAAAGATTTGTAGACCAGTATGAATTGCCTGATTATGATTCTGATATACTGACTTCATCAAAAGCATTGGCAAACTTTTTTGAAAAGTGTATGGAGGGCTATGACAATCCTAAAAATGTAAGCAATTGGATTATGGGAGAAGTGCTCAGGATATTAAAAGAGCAAGACAAGCAGCCGGATGAGATCCCTTTTAAACCTAAACAATTAGTAGACCTGCTGAAGATGGTAGATAAAGGCACAATAAGCGGTAACATAGGCAAAAAAGTATTGTCGGATATGTTTGAAACTTGTAAAGATCCAGGTGATATTGTTAAAGAAAAAGGACTTGTTCAGATAAGCGATGAGGGAGAACTTTTGGAAATAATTGCAAAAGTATTGGAGGATAACCCCAAATCAGTTGAAGATTATAGGAATGGGAAGCAAAAGGCGATAGGATTTTTAGTAGGGCAGACTATGAAAGCCACAAGAGGAAAAGCTAACCCTCAGATGGTAAATAAATTGATCAGGGAACAGCTTCAATAAAGAGGAGTATTCTCCTCTTTTTTTGAATTGAACTTGGTTATTATATAGAGTATAGTAAAATATAGTCAGATAATATTAAATTTAAAAAACAATGTAGCTATGTATGAAACTGATCGATTATAATAAAATAGAGAATTTCAACAGGGGAGATAATAATGAAACCTGGCAAATTATCAAATGATGATTTAAAGAAAATACTTTCAGGGCTGAGCAAGAAGAGGGACGATATATTGATTGGCCCTGCGGTGGGAGAGGATTGTGGAGTAGTTGATTTTGGTCAGAAAGTATGCGTTGTCTCTTCAGACCCTATTACAGGGGCTGAAAAAGGTGTGGGTTTTTTAGCTGTCAATGTTTCTTGTAATGATGTGGCATCTTGTGGTGTTGAGCCTGTAGCAATGTTGGTTACAATGATGGTACCTGTTACTGCAACCCTTGAGATGATACAGGATATAATGATGGATATCAATGATGCAGCGACAGCATTAGATGTAGACATAATAGGGGGTCATACCGAAGTCACCGACGTGGTAAACAAAGTAGTGATTGTATCGACAGTATTAGGGAAGGGAAATAAGCAGAATTTGATAACAAGCTCAGGTGCAAAACCCGGTGATTATGTTATTATGACTAAAACCGCAGGTATAGAAGGTACGTCTATTATTGCCTCTGATTTTTATAGAGGGCTATCAAGTCATATCGATATTGACGTATTGGATTCTGCTATAAAATTCAGGGATAGAATAAGCGTCGTCAAGGAAGGCATTATTTGCGGTAAAGAAAATGTATCTGCAATGCATGACATCACTGAAGGGGGCGTATATGGGGCTGCCTGGGAAATAGCTGAAGCATCAGGGGTGGGTATAGAGTTATGGAAGGATGATATAAAAATTGCCCGGGAAACAGAAATATTATGTGATTTCCTAAATGTTGATCCATATAGACTGATTTCAAGTGGGAGCATGTTGATAACAGCAGCAGATTGTACGCGTATAATCAGCATTCTAAAGATGAATGGCATAGAATGCAACGTTATTGGGAAGATTTTAGATAGCAGCAAAAGGATAAAGACAGGAGATGGAGAGTATTTAGAGCTCATGCCACCGGATAAAGATGAGATTTATAAGGTAGAAGGAAAAGTGAAAAAATTGGTTAAATGTTAACATGTTTATACATACTATCAATTTCTTACTAATATAATTGTAACAAGAATATTAGTAAGGGGGAAGCAGGATGTTGCACAAGCACAAGGTAGTACTATCAGTAATTATTTTGATTTTGTTATGTATTCTTTTGACAAGTTGTAAAAATCCACTTAAATCGTTGTTTGGTAAAGACGATACTGAAGATATTGTGCAGGAAGAAGAACAAGAGGGCTTGGATGAGACAATGCAGGATGAGGATGGTCTTCGTTCTACTGTCTTGTATTATCAGGATAAACATGGTTATTTAGTTCCGGTAATGAGAAAAATACCTTGGGAAGAAGGGATAGCGAAAAAGGCTATCAATGCGTTGATAGATGAACCTGTGATAAGGGAAGAGGCTGCAGAAATGGGATTATACCCCACACTTCCAGAAGGTACTGAAATATTGGGAATGGCAATAATACCCGATACAGGAAATCTTGCCAGGATAGACTTCAATAAAAATTTTATGAATTATTCAAGTGCAGCCGAAGAAAATTGTATAGTACAATCGATAGTGTATACATTGACTGAGTTTCCCACTATAGATCAGGTAGAACTCATTATAGAAGGAGAAAGAGTTAAAGAATTGACTTATGGTACTGACATTAGTGCTCCCTTGACAAGAGAGGTTATAAATGTTCAATCAGATAGTTATAGTGATTCTGATCAAGCCTCTAATTTGATGGTCTACTTTTATAATGATTCTAATCCGGATTTCGAATATTTTGTACCTGTTACCAAAATAGTAGCAACACTAGAACCAAATATTGAATCTGCAATTGAGGAGATAATAAAAGGACCTGATTCTGATTCAGAGCTTAAATCGGGCATACCTGAAGGTACAAAGTTGCTGGGAGTTCAAGTCAAGGACGGCATAGCATATATTAATTTTTCTAAAGAATTTAATAATTTTGGGGAAGATAAGCAAGCGCAGGAGAGGGCTATTAAAGCCATAGTATTGACTGTGAAAGAATTTGGAGATATAAAAGAGGTAAAGATATTGGTAGAAGGCCAAGAATTAGAAAGTGATAATGATACATTTTCGGTACCTACCTTTGCTAACGAATATTAGTTTTATTTTCCCTGTATTAAGACAGACTGCTGGTATGTGTGTTACCGCAGTTGGTATATATTACATATTCCGGCGGCCTGTCTTGTATATGTTTTCCATAAAAAGGAGGAGAAATCTATGGACAGGATAGACGGAAGAAAAAATAATGAGATAAGAAAAGTTAAAATAACTCCACATTTTTTAAAATATTCAGATGGTTCAGTGCTCATCGAGACAGGAGACACTAAAGTGATATGTGCTGCTACCGTAGAAGAAAAAGTTCCCCCATTTTTAGTAGGTACCGGTCAGGGATGGATCACCAGTGAATATTCAATGCTACCTGCCTCTACTAAAGTAAGGAAGGTAAGAGAATCCAGAAGGGGCAAAATAGAGGGCAGAACCCATGAAATTCAGCGTTTAATTGGACGAGCCTTACGTTCTATAGTAGACCTGAAAAAACTGGGTGAAAGGACGATATGGGTGGATTGTGATATAATCCAAGCTGATGGGGGAACTAGAACATCATCTATTACCGGCTCATATGTAGCCATGATGTATGCATTGGATAAGATGCAAAAAAAGGGTTTAATTGATACAATACCAGTGACAGATTATGTTGCTGCCATAAGTGTGGGCATAGTAGATGGACAACCCCTTCTGGATCTATGTTTCCTTGAAGATTCCAATGCAAAGGTGGATATGAACATAGTAATGACTGGGAATGGTGAATTTATTGAGATTCAGGGGACAGGTGAAAAAAGCCCTTTTACTAGTAGCGAACTTTTAGATTTATTAGATTTAGGGGAAAAAGGAGTAAAGGAAATTATAGAAGTACAAAAAAATGCTCTAGGAGCTATAGCAAATAAAATAGGGATGACTGATAATGCTTGAATTTATCGTTGCCACTTCTAATGATGGAAAATTAAACGAAATAAGGAATTTCTTTCATGACATTCCCATTGTTTTTACTTCTATGGATCAATTGGGAATAAATATAGAGATTGAAGAGAACGGTACTAGCTTTGAGGAAAATGCAACAATCAAGGCAAAAACTGTATCTAGATATACTGACTCTCCTGTTATAGCAGATGATTCAGGTTTGGAGGTTGAATATTTGAATAATGAGCCAGGAATATATTCTGCTAGATTTTCGGGAGAAAATTCTACCGATCAAAAGAACATAGAAAAACTTTTAAAACTGATGGAAGGAGTAGAATGGGAAAACAGGAAAGCTAGATTTAGATGTGTGATGACTATGGCTTTACCAGATGGTAAAATAATATCTGTAGAAGGAGAATGTAGGGGATATATATCAAATGTGCCTAAAGGTAAAAATGGCTTTGGATATGATCCGGTGTTTGTATGGCCGCCATATAATAAAACATTTGCCCAATTACCAGACAATGTGAAAAATTCAATTAGCCATAGGGCAGCTGCATTAAAAAAATTAAGAAGGTTTATTTTGGATAGTTTTGTTTTATGAGGAGTTTTGTAAATGAGAATAGGAGTTGTAAGCGATAGCCACGGAAAAATTTTTTTCTTAAAAAGGGCATTGGATGCTATGCCAAAAGTGGATAAATTGATACATTTAGGTGATCACTATAGTGATATTCAGTCATTGAATACAAGAAAATACAAGGATATAATTCTTATCAAAGGGAATTGTGATTTTGGTTATGATGCTTCAGATGAGGAGATTTTACATGTTGAAGGTAATAAGATATTTGTGACCCACGGGCATAAATACAGGATAAAATGGGGCGAGCAACTAATTGTTTATAAAGCATTAGAAATTCAAGCTGATATTGTATTGTATGGACATACACATATTCCACAAATTTTTTATAACGGAACCACAGTGTTTATAAATCCTGGAAGTGTATCAGAACCTAGATTTAGCAATCAAGGGACCTTTGCAATAATTGAAATAAAAAAGGGAAAAGTAATACCGAGCATAATAAAATTAGGCGAGTTGTAAAATTAAATGAAACACAATTAAATAAATAATGCTCATGAGAGCTTCTCTGTTATAATGTTAATCACTATAATAAACAGAAACGGAGAAGAATCATGAGCACAGTCTATTGTATC
>JAQVDB010000008.1 GCA_028698525.1 Clostridia bacterium | reverse complement strand
TTAACAATCGTTGGCATTCTGCTTGACAGTAGTCCGCTAATAGAGCGTAATAACGGAGGTTCTTTTGATATTTATGCAAAAACTGGTCAATTATTTTCATTTTAAACTCCCTTATTAAAGAATGGCAATATTGACAAAATAATTATATAAACTATAATATATTATATGAATTACAATTCATAAAGTCAATACAGGATGGATAAATAATGCCAAAGATAATTGAAGATGTTGAAGAAAATATTTTTAAATCTGCAATGGAGCTTTTTAGTTTAAAGGGATACCAAGATACTGAAATGAAAATGATAGCTGAAAAAGCGGGTTTGGCGGTGGGTACATTATACAACTATTATAGAAGCAAGAATGGTCTATTTATGTATATTTTAGAGAGTGAGTGGCAGGAAACCTGCAATAAACTAGAAAATATAAACTGTAGCTCTATGCCTTGGGATGAAAAATTAAAGGAAACTCTTTATGTTTTGTACGAAGACATGGAGGATAGAAAATGTTTAGGCTTTGAATTATTGAGAGCTAATATGATCAATTCAAAAAACAAAGAAAAGCTTTTGCTGCTTAAAGATGTATTATTATCAAATATAAGGCGAATTTTTATAGATTCATCTTTTGGGCACAAACAACATTTAACCCCTGAAATCATTGAAAGGCTTATTGATATGGTGGTAACCACAACTCATCGTTTGATAGTATTGTTTCCGTCGGAAAAAGAGAAGAACTTGGAATATCTTTATTGCATAATAAAAAAAATTGCAGCTTGATATTATAATTAAAAAATTCTTGAAGTTTACTTACAATAAGATTATAATATAGAAAAAACAGTTAAAATATTGATTGTAAAAATTAAATAAATAAATGCTGAATTCTTGCTTTTGTACAAGCAGGATACGGGGGAACCAATATAATGGGGTGAATCCGGATTTTATCCGGTAGGGTTAGTTTCCTTTCTACCCGAATCCGTCAGCTAACCTCGGAAGCTTTAAGGAAGGGTATCTATGTCTTTAAAGCGGTTTTTGCCTATGGGTTAGGTGATATCGCTTTTTTTGTTAACCAACAATATTTCATAAAATATATATGGAATATCTTATCATGAGTTTTCTGGGGATATTATCAAATAAATATGTTAGCGTTTCCAGAGCGTATATATTTTAAAAAAGGAGGTATGGTTTTTAGTTACTTACCTGTTTTTAATGCAGGCATTATAAATATTAAACGGAATAGTTGCGTATTTTAAGCGGGCTTAATATACTAGATAAAATTTAGCTGAATATGGGGAGAGGGTTTTAGTTATTAATTTAAAAAGTAGATTGGAGGAGTATAAGTATGAATGTAAAGTACAATGAAAAAACTAGAATTATGGAGATAGAGTATCAGTTTAGAGATGTAAAGGAGGCCAACCTGTTTAGAAATATTTATCCGTATAATCAAGTTCCTAGAATAGTGTTCAATCATAGGATAGTACCCATGAATATACCTGAACAGTTCTATATAACTGACACTACCTTTAGAGATGGTCAGCAGTCCAGATCTCCATACAAAGTTGATGAGATCAGTGACTTGTTTGATTTGTTGCATAAATTGGATAATGATAGCGGGATAATAAGGCAGAGTGAGTTTTTCGTATACTCTAAAAAAGATAAAGAGGCACTGATCAAGTGTATGGAAAAAGGGTATGAATATCCAAAAGTTACTGCATGGATACGAGCTAGAAAAGAAGATTTTCAAATAGTAAAAGAATTAGGGATAGAAGAGACAGGCATACTAGTATCCTGTTCCGATCATCATATATTTAACAAATTAAATATGAATAGAAAACAAGCTATGGAAAGCTATATTAGAATTGTTTCAGATGCACTGGAAGAGGGCATTATACCTAGGTGTCATTTTGAGGATATAACAAGGGCTGATTTTTATGGTTTTGTATTGCCTTTTGTCAATAAATTGATGGAGCTTTCTAGACAATCAAATATACCTGTGAAAATCAGAGCATGTGATACAATGGGGTTAGGTGTATCCATACCTGGAGTTGCATTGCCTAGGAGTGTTCCACAGATAATGTATGGACTTGTAAATTATGGTGAGGTTCCGTCAGAATGGCTAGAATGGCATGGTCATAATGATTTTTATCAAGCTGTATCTAATTCTACAACTGCATGGCTTTACGGGGCATCTGCTGTAAATACTTCTCTTCTTGGCATAGGGGAAAGGACTGGAAATACTCCTTTAGAGGCAATGGCAATGGAATATGTTCAATTGCGTGGTAATGATGGTGGGATGGATTTGAGGGTTATCACTGAGATAGCTGAATATTTTGAGAATCATTTAAATTACGAAATACCTCCCAGAACGCCTTTTGTAGGCAGAGCTTTTAATGCTACTAGAGCAGGTATACATGCAGACGGTTTGCTCAAGGATGAAGAGATATACAATATATTTGATACCACTAAAATATTAGGAAGACCACCTGTTGTAGTAGTAGATGCACACTCAGGCTTGGCAGGGATTGCTGCATGGTTGAATAGCTATTTTTCATTAAAAGGGGAGGATGCAATAGATAAGAGGGACCCAAGAGTTGCAAAGATAAAGGAATGGATAGATTCTGAATATGATAGTGGAAGGGTTACAGTTATAGGGGATTCAGAGATGGAGATTTTAGCAAGCCAATATTTCCCTGAACTTTTTTCCATCAGACAGAGCAGAATAAAATAAAGCTATCCAGATATGATATACACCCATATTTAACAACATGAAGAGTGGACATGAGCACAGTTCACTCTTCTTAATATATGATTAAATAATAAATCTTCTATCTTTTTTATGTAATTATATTGGGTTATGGAGCAAAAAAGAATCATGAAAACCAGTTAGAGCAGTTATTACTATTTTAATTTTGCTTGAAGGTAATTTATACTAGTAGTAAGATATAATAAAACGAGGTGATGCTAAAGTGAAAGTTATAAAAAGAGATGGAAGGATTGTAGAATTTAATCTGGATAAAATAAAATTGACTTTGGAAAGAGTGTCTGATGAAACAGAACAACCTTTTCCCGGTTCAGATATTGACAAGTTGAGTAAAGAAATAATTAAAAGGATTAAATTGCGTAAAACAGATCCGATTAAATCTTCTATGATACATGATATTGTAGTGAATGTCTTGAAGGACGCAGGATTTTATGATATTGCACAGGCATACAAATCCGGTAAAAGCAAGTAAAAATATCGAGATATACAGGTTTTGTATTTTATGTTATATTAGATATTGACAATAACTTCTGAAGGAGTTGTAACAATGCAGATTATTATTACAGATGATGGAGAGAAATATAACGGAGTGATTAAAAGCCATCCCAAAAGCCATATATTACAAACATATGAATGGGGTCAGCTTAAAAGTGATTATTGGAAGCCTTATTATTTATTATTTAAAGAGGATCAGGATTTTATAGGTGGCATGTTAATACTTGAAAGGAAAGTACCTGGGATTAACAGGAATATCCTTTATTCACCTAGAGGTCCTGTCATTGATTTGCAAAATTATGAATTGTTGAGCCAACTGATCCAACAGCTTAAGAAATTTATCAAAACTCATAAAGCTGTGTATCTCAGATTGGATCCAGATATTTCTGTTAAAGATGAAACAGTTCACCAAAACTTAAAAAAACTTGGATTTTATATAAAACCTAAAAACTTAAATTTTGAGAGCATACAACCAAAATTTGTTTTTAGATTAAATATCAAAGATAAGACGACAGAAGAATTATTGAATTCGTTTCATTCAAAGACCAGATACAATATTCGTTTAGCCAAAAGAAGAGGTGTACAGATCAGAGAAGGCGGCAGGGAAGATATAAGTAGTTTTTACAATTTAATGAAAACTACCGGCGAAAGAGATGACTTTGTCATAAGACCTATTGAATACTTTGAAAGTATGTATGATTTATTTGTTCCTAAAGGATTTATGAAACTGTTTATGGCAAGTTATGGTGGAGAGGATATAGCGGGAACAATATGTTTAAAGTTTGGAAATAAGTGCTGGTATCTCTACGGTGCAAGCGCTAATAAACATAGAAATAAAATGCCCAATTATCTGTTACAATGGGAAATGATAAAATGGGCTCATTCAGAGGGCTGTGAAATATACGATTTTAGAGGGGTATCCGGTGACCTAGACCCTTCCAATCCTTTATATGGATTATATAGATTTAAGAAGGGATTTAATGGTGATTTTACTGAGTTCTTAGGTGAATATGATCTGATTTCAAATAATGCCTTGTATAAGATGATAGACGCAGGTCTAAAAGTTCGTAAAAAGATAATGCATCTCAAAAAGTAGTCGGGGTGATTGAGTTGGAATCCGTTGATAGGACAACTACAAAATATGTAAAGATATACAAACAGAAAATTATAAATAATATACATAAGGCAAAAAAATATATAGATACTCCTGTGATGGCAGTGGTTAAATCAAATGCATATGGTCATGATTTAAAACTTATATCCCCTGTTTTGCAAGATAGTGGGGTGTCTTGGTTTGGAGTATCAACTGTAGATGAAGGAATAGCTCTTAGAGAAATAGGGATTGACATGCCAATATTATTACTTGCAGACCCTATGCAAAGATTTGAAGACTTACTAAACTATGATATTACCCCTACACTTTCATATTTTGAAGATGTTAAAATGCTAGAGGAATTGTTATCAGAACGAGAACAGCAAAAGAATGCATTTATAGCAATAGATACAGGAATGGGAAGATACGGTTTTATTGAGAATCAAATAGATGATTTGATACAAGTCATAAAAAGTACAAATTGGATATCATATATTGGAGCAAGTACACACCTTTCGTCTGCTGCAGATAAGAAATTCACCGGAAGACAATTGGACCTGTTTAATGCCTGTATAGAAAAGTTCAGGCAAAATGGAATAGAGTTTCCAATAGTTACAGCGGCTAATAGTTTAGCAGCTATGGATTTCCCGGAAAGTCGATTTAATTTGGTCAGATTAGGTAATATCATTTATGGTGAAAAAATATTCAAAGCCGATATATCCTTGGAAAAGACCTGGGATTTCATGGTTAAAATTATCAGGGTGAGGGATATCCCTTCGGGATCATATGTAGGATATGGGCATACGTTTAAGGCTAAGAGGGATATGAAGCTAGGGATTTTAGATTTAGGATATTACGATGGATTTTCTACAGTAAGAAAGAAAGATCCGACTATTTTTATCAATTTTGCAAAAACTATATATGGTGCAATGAGGGATTTCATCAAACCTACGCCTTTAGTTTATTTTAAGGACAAGCCCATCAAAATTGTTGGTCAAGTGAGTATGCAATTAACTTGTATTGATTTAACAGATACAGATGCTCAAGAAGGTGATTTTGTCAGAGCAATGATCAATCCTATCTACATAAAAGAGAACATTCCAAGGAAATTAGAAGAATAGGTAATTAATAAGCTGTTCTAAAAAGACGGAGCAGCTTATTTTATTATCTTTTTACCATTTAATGAAGGAAATTTTATTTTTGTGAAGAATAATATTTTTAATGAAGCAATTTGAGACTATTTTACTGCTGGAGACCTATATTACTTTATGGATATTTAGGATAATATTTTATTATGCACTACATTAGAAGGTGACTATATGGAAAAGGCTTATCGTACAAAGAGAAAAAAGAAATTTATAAGATTGGTTGTATCTATTATTATAATTTTTTTTATTTTATTATTTATATACAAACATTATTACAACAAGATGGACTACAAAACGGATATTTTACAGCAAGGGAAGATTGAAAAGATTGAACGGTATAGCGGAATTATTACCAGGGATGAGAAACTATATGAATCTCCTGCATATGGACAAGTGATTTTGTACAGTCAGGAAGGCGATAAGATTTCAAAGGGCAGTAAAATTTTATCCATAGTGAAATCTGAACAGGCCAACGAGGTGGATGAGAGATTAGCAAAAATAGATGAGGAAATCAATGAATATTATCAAAGAAATGTAGTGGATAAAATTATTAAAGCAGATATTGAAAAAATCCAGGATAAAATTAATTCTGTTCAACGGGAGATACAAACAGCTACTAAACAACAAGATATGCAGTTAGTAGAACAAAAAAGCAAACAGCTTGAAGGGTTGTTGGGAAAACGATCAGATATGATCGCTCAGAGTTCGGAAAATGAATATTTACAATCACTATATGAAGAGAAGAATCAGCTTATGGAAAAGAGACAAGAATTTGTAAAAAATATATATTCACCGGAGGCGGGTATTGTAAGCTATCTGATCGATGGGTTTGAAAAAGTTTTAACTCCTGATGCTATTGGGGATTATACATGGCAAACAGTAAATAATATAATGACCAAAACTGAAAACCATCCGGATATGGAGCAAGAAATCAACGCAAGTGTGGGACAGCCCTTGTATAAAATAATTGATAATTTTAAATGCTATATAACGATCCCTATTGATAGGGATTATTCAAAACTATTGCAGGATAAAAGCTTTATTGAAATAAAGATAAAAGACCAATTTTTAGAAACAAAGATATTGGGTATAAATGATAGTTCAGAAAAGAGCATATTAAATCTTGAGCTAAAATATGATATACCGCTGTTATGGCAATCTAGGGTTTTAGATTTTGATGTTAAGTTACAGGATGAAAAAGGCTATAAAGTTCCATTAGAGTCTATAAAAACAAATAAAGGTACAACAGGCATATATATATTAAAAAATAATTTTCCCCAATTTGTTCCTGTCGAAATACTAGGAAATGACGAAAATTATGCTATAATTGAAGGTAAGGATGATAACTTAAAATTATTTACGGAATACATAACGGATGCAAATGAAATACGATAAAAGCAATAAACGGGTTGGTGAAAAATAAATTATGATTGGCATAAAGGAAAACTTAGACAAGGTACGACAAAAAATAGCGGATGCTGCTAAAAGCACAGGAAGGGATCCTGATGAGATTTCTATTATAGCTGTTTCCAAGACTCGCAGTATCGATGAGATAAGACAAGCTATTGATTGCGGATTAAATATACTTGGCGAAAATAGAGCCCAAGAATTATGTGAAAAATACAAATTAATAGGACAGCAAGCACGGTGGCATATGATTGGTCATCTTCAAACCAATAAAGTGAAGTATATATTGGATAAAGTGGATTTGATTCATTCGGTAGACAGTTTAAAGCTTATAAAAGAAATAAATAAAAGATGTAAAAGGCAAAATAAAACGATGGATATATTGATACAGGTTAATATATCCGGTGAAGAGAGTAAGTTTGGGGTTGACCAACATGAGCTTATGGAGCTGATCCATAGTGCCAAAAATTATAAAAATGTTAGAATTAAAGGTTTGATGACTATTGCTCCATTTTATGAGGATAGTGAAAAAGTGAGACCTATATTTGAGAAGGCAAAACAATTATTTGACAATATAAGGGGTATGGAATTAGATTATGTGGACATGCGGTACTTATCTATGGGTATGACTAATGATTATGATATTGCAATACAAGAAGGCTCAAATATGATTAGAGTAGGGACTGGAATATTTGGACAAAGAGAATATTAAGCGGAGGTGTTGGAGATGGGTTCTGGATTTTTGAACAAGGTTTTATATTACATAGGACTAGAGGACGAATTGATAGAGGACCAGGAAGAGCAGTTTAGAGAAGATGAAGATGTAGCTGATTATCAAACAAAAATAGGTAGAAAAGGTAAGGTGGTAAATATACATACAGCTTCTCAAATAAAAATGATCGTTTGTAGGCCGGATTGCTATGAGGACAGCAGACAGATTGTAGATAATCTAAAAAACAGAAAACCCACAATAGTTAATTTAGAAACTTTGGATGTAGAAGTGGCACAAAGGATAGTTGATTTTATAAGCGGTGCTGCTTATTCTCTTGAGGGCAATGTACAGAAAGTGACCAAAGATATTTTAGTAATCTCGCCTAGCAATGTAGATGTTTCGGGGGATGTAGTATATGGAATGGGTGATGAAGATCTAGAAATGCCTTGGGCTCCAAAGGATTGAAGGGAGGGCAATAATGGGTGGACAAATAGGCACAGCAATCGTACAAGGTATTATAATATTTTTGGAAATTTTTTCGTGGTTAATAGTCATAAATGCGTTGTTATCATGGGTTATTGACAGGTCGCATCCATTAATGAGTTGGATACAACAATTTATTGAACCGATTTTGGCACCATTTAGGAATATCGCAAATAAGATAAATACAGGTGGACTACCCATAGATATATCGCCTTTGCTCGCTATAATATTTTTAAACTTAATTATTGCTTTATTGAGATCACTTATTTAAAAATTATATAGAAACAAACCAGAACGTATCGAGAAAGGTGGTATTTTGGATATATTAAATATTGTTGATGGGTTGGAACAGAGTGAAAGATTATTTTTTTCTCGAGTTATCGATAAAATTAAGAGAGTTGAAAGGATTCACAGTATTTCAAGCACTTCCTTTTTAGACCCTTATCAGCAGAAAGTTATTGATTCAATTCTAAATCAATTTCAAGGTGTACAAGGAATATTTAAAGGGGGATATCCTTACGCTGAAAGAAAGCTTTTAATTTTAAAGCCCTTTTATTATCAAATTGATGAATTACCAGAATTTATAAGTTGTTTAAGGATAATAGGAAATAGTAAAAGCTGTGAGCTCAAGCACAAAGATTTTTTAGGCGGTATATTAGGCATGGGAATAACGAGGGAAAAAGTGGGAGATATTGTATTAGACGGTAAAAACAGATGTTTTTGTTTTGTATGTTCTGATATGGTGGATTATTTAAATTTTAATCTGCAGAAAATAGGTAATTCAAAAGTAAGTGTTGAAAAAGTGGATATAAGTAGCATTGATATTCCCGAAAAGGAGTACAAAAAATTTGATGCAATTGTTTCATCCTTAAGGCTAGATGCTGTAATTAGTGCGGCATACAGGCTTTCGAGGAAAATGTCTGCAGAGTATATAACTAATCGATCAGCAAAAATTAATTGGCAAATAGTTGATGATGTTTCAAAACAGGTTCAAGAAGGAGATATTATTTCTTTAAAGAAATATGGAAGGGTTATCCTGAACCAGGTTACGGGGTATACTAAAAAGAAGAGATTAAAGGTTGAATTCAAAAAGATGTTGTAAATAATGAGGAGGAGTTTTATGACTATAACACCTATGGAGATACATAATAAAGAATTTAGTAGAAGCTTTAGAGGCTATAATGATGATGAAGTAGATGAGTTTTTGGATAAAGTTGTAGCAGATTACGAAAAGATGTACAAGGAAAATATGGAAATAAAAGATAAATTAGCATTGATTGATGATCAGATTAAAAGTTACAAAAAGATGGAGAGTGCATTAAAAGAAACTCTGATTACTGCTCAAAAAACCGCTGATGAGGTAACAAATAATGCTCATCAAAAATCCGAGCTGATTATTAGTGAAGCGGAACAGAAAGCAAAACAGATCATAGAGGAAGCAAACAAAGAGGTTATTGAAATAAAGAAAGAGTTTGAGAGAAACAGAAAACAGTTTAAAATATTTAAGTCTCGTTTCAAATCTTTGTTGGAAACTCAGCTAGAAATGATAGATGACGAAGAAAATCTTTTTGAGTATGATGAATATGATGCTTCGCCTGTGATAGAAGCACAAGAATCTTGACGATGTAAAAAATATAGTATATAATAATCTCCAATTAAATATACTAAAAGGCAGTGAGAGGGAGAGTAAACAATTGTTAAACTACAGAGAGTTGACAGTTGGTGAAATGTCAATGTTTAATTTTTGTTGAAGATCACCCTTGAGCCGTGTTCTGAAAATATTTTATTATAAGTAGGAATTTCCGGTCAACCGTTATATAATTGTGAGTGCCAATTTTTCTGGAAACAGGGTGGTACCGCGGGAAGTATATGTTGCTCCCGTCCCTTCTTTGATAGGACGGGAGCTTTTTAATTTTAATTAGATATGGAGGTTTTAATAAATGGATTATGGCAAAACATTGAATCTGCCTAAAACAAAGTTTCCTATGAGGGCGAATTTACCGAAAAGAGAACCAGAATTTGTTGAATTCTGGGATAAGAACGATATATATGGCAAATCTGTCCAAAAAAATGAGGGGAAAGAGAAGTTTATTTTACATGATGGTCCACCGTATGCTAATGGTGATATACATCTAGGGCATACATTGAATAAAATATTAAAGGACATAATCATCAAATACAAGACCATGACTGGATATGATTCACCATATATCCCTGGGTGGGATACACATGGCTTACCTATTGAATTGCAGGCGATAAAAAACTTAGATATCGACAGGAAAGAAATAAGCCCGGTAGAGTTCAGGAAAAAGTGTAAAGATTATGCGCTCAAATATATGGACAATCAAAGAGAGCAGTTCAAAAGATTGGGTGTGAGAGGGGATTGGGATAACCCTTATTTGACTTTAAAACCCGAGTTTGAAGCTAAACAAATTGAAGTCTTTGGAGAAATGGCCAAAAAAGGGTATATATACAAAGGCTTAAAGCCGGTATATTGGTGTCCCAAGTGTGAGACAGCACTTGCAGAGGCAGAGATAGAATACGATGATCATGAGACTGATTCTATTTATGTTAAATTTAAGGTAGAAGATGACAAGGGGCTGTTCAGTGATGTTGTAAGTTCATTAGATAATGTATATGTTATTATATGGACTACCACTACTTGGACATTGCCGGCAAATCTTGCTATATGTTTAGGACCTAGCTTTGAGTATAGTTTGATAGAAACTGGTGGAGAAGTGTATTTGTTGGCTACTGAATTGATAGAGCATGTTGCAAAAGTAGCCGGGTTGGAAGAATGGAAAGTTTTGAAGAAATTTGACGGTGGGCAGTTGGAAGGAATAAAAACAAAGCATCCTTTTATTGATAGATTTTCACCTATAATATTAGGAAATCATGTAACATTGGAACAAGGAACAGGCTGTGTTCATACTGCTCCTGGTCATGGACAAGAAGACTTTGAGATAGGTATGAAGTATGGATTGGAAGTTCTTAACCCTGTAGATGATAGAGGTTATATGACTGAAAAGGCCGGCAGTCTGCAAGGACTTTATTATGAAGAGTCAAACGGTGTGATACTTGACCAACTTAAAAAGTCTGGAGCGCTGCTTGCAATAACATCCTTGACCCACTCATATCCCCATTGTTGGAGATGCAAGGATCCGGTTATTTTCAGGGCTACTGAACAGTGGTTTGCATCTATAGATGGATTCAGGGATAAAGCTATTCAAGCAATAGATAGTGTGAAATGGGTGCCTGCATGGGGCCAGGAGAGAATAACCAACATGGTAAAGGATAGATATGACTGGTGTATCTCTAGACAGAGAATTTGGGGAGTTCCGATACCTATCTTTTATTGCAAAAAATGTGGGAAAGAACTAATCAATGACCAAACTATAAAAGCTGTATCTGAACTTTTCGGAAGGGAAGGTTCGGATGCATGGTTTATTTATTCTGCTGAGGATATTCTGCCTGATGATATAAAATGTGAATGTGGCTGCGATCAATTTGAGAAAGAGACTGACACCATGGATGTATGGTTTGACTCAGGCTCTACTCACACTGCTGTTCTTGAGACTACACCAGGTCAGAGATGGCCGGCGGATATGTATCTTGAAGGTAATGATCAGTACAGAGGTTGGTTCCAGTCTTCGCTATTGACATCTGTTGCTACCAGAGGGGTAGCGCCGTATAAGATTGTATTGACCCATGGATTTGTCGTAGACGGGCAAGGGAAAAAAATGTCCAAATCATTAGGCAATGGTATAGACCCATTAGATGTCATTGAAAAATATGGTGCTGATATTTTAAGATTATGGGTGGTTTCAGCGGATTATAGGTCTGATATGCGTGTTTCTCAGCAGATATTGAAGCAATTGTCAGAGGTATATAGAAAGATCAGAAATACTTGCAGATTTTTGCTTGGAAATTTGAATGATTTTGATCCTGACAAGGACAGAGTAGAATATGATGAAATGCTTGAGATAGATAAATGGGCATTGATGAAATTGAACAGTTTGATAGATAGAGTAACTGATGCATATGACAATTATGAATATCATGTTTTATATCACTCTATTCATAATTTCTGTGTGGTAGATATGAGCAACTTTTATCTGGACATAATTAAAGATAGATTATATACATTTAAATCTTTATCCAAGGAGAGAAGAGCGGCTCAGACTGCCATGTATGATATCCTTGTTTCACTGGTAAAATTAATTGCACCTGTGCTTACTTTTACCAGCGAAGAAATATGGCAGCATATGCCCAAGAGCAAAGACCAAAGCGATATAAGTGTTCAGCTTGCAGATTGGCCAAAATCCCAAGACAAATATATAGACTCAGAGCTTGAAAAGAAATGGGACAATATTATCAAAGTGAGAGATGAAGTATCCAAGGCTCTTGAAAAGGCTAGAAACCAAAAAGTTATTGGGCACTCTCTGAATGCTAAGGTGGATATATACGCAGATGGAGAAGTTTATGAGTTTTTAGGAAAGATAAAAGACCATTTAAATACTATATTCATAGTATCGGAAGTAGATTTACACCAGTATGCACAAGTTGACCGGGATGGATTGTTTGTCAGCGATGAGATTAAAAACTTCGAGGTGGGAGTAAGTCAGGCTACAGGTAAGAAATGTGAAAGGTGCTGGAATTTTGACGGATCCGTAGGGAAGGACGATCAATATCCTGATATCTGCGAAAGGTGTATACAGAACATAAAATAAAGAGGACTGAAAATTAAATAGACTAGACTAATAAGAGGATATTATGTTCAAATATATGAGCATATATCCTCTTTTTTTGTATAATTAATTATTTTAAAGGAAGAATTAATCTAAGGATGATATATGAGGATGATATATTTGGACGAAAAAAAAAAGAATTGTTAGAAGTGATTGAGCGAAGAATGGATGAATTATCTCAAGATATTGAAAAGATGAAGATCGCAGAATATGTAGAAATACTTAACGATATGAAAAGACTGCTATATATAAATTTTGTAGCAGGATTGGCAAGAGGCATCGGTATGGCGATAGGATTTACAGTGCTGGGCGCAGTAGTATTGTATTCGTTGAGCAGATTGGCATTGCTGAACTTACCTATAATAGGGGACTTTATTGCAGAAATAGTAAAGATTGTACAGGATTCACTATATTAGATATTAGGAGGAATGTAATGGACCAAAAGAGATTAAATTATTTAAAAGGAATACTTGAAGAAGAGCTGGAAAACAAAGAAAGGCTAGTTTCGTCCATGGAAAAGAATTTTCCTAAAACATCTTTAAAAGAGGAGTTTGGAGAATTATCAAGCTATGATAATCATCCTGCCGACTTAGCATCAGAAACTACAGTGGTGGAAGAAAATCATGCTTTAAAGGATAGTGAAAAAAGACAGATAAAAGAAATTAATGATGCATTATTGAAGTTAGAAAAAGGTAATTACGGTATATGTGAAATATGTGGAGGAGAGATATTCTTTGAAAGACTGAAGGAAATACCGGAAACCAGGCTATGTTTACAATGTGAGCATGATAGGCAGGATAACCCGAGCTTGAAGAAACAGGTCAGGCCTGTGGAAGAGGAGGTAATAGCACACCCATTCGGCAGAAGTTTTAGGGATAATACACAAGAAACAGGATTTGATGGAGAGGATGCTTGGCAGGAGCTTCAGAGATACGGCAGCTCAAGTGGACCTCAAGATTTATCAGGAGAAGAAGGTTATGATGAGACTTATATTGATAGTGAGGAAGATGTAGGTATAGTGGAAAAGGTAGAAAAATACCGAAGCGATAGAGATAAGTAGTTTTTAGCACAACGATGCAGCTGTATTTATAAGTGTGACAGCAAGCTACATACGGTATTATATCCTCCCGGATTGCTGAAATCATAGTATAATAGCAACTATGTATGAAACACATATAGTGCACTCTTTCTATGATATAAGTTCCTGTTTGTCAATTATTATCTTCAGTGTGGGTCATCTATGTGGTATAATTTTATAGAAACTATAATTTATAGGGGGAAAAAATGTGTTATTCTTAATTATATTTTTAATAATAATAGCTGATCAAGTCTCTAAGTACTATGTATTAACTGATTTGAAAAAGTGTAATACCATACCTATTGTAAAAGATGTATTTCATCTAACATATGTGGAAAATAGAGGTGCAGCATTTGGAGTATTGCAAAATAAAAGGTGGTTTTTTATTGTAACTACTCTGATAGTGAGTGGGATAATTGTGTATTATTTGTTTACCCTTCCTAAAGAAAAGGTACTGTTGAAAATAAGCCTTTCGTTGATATTAGGGGGAGCGATTGGAAATTTGATAGATAGGATAAGGCTAGGGTTTGTTGTGGATTTTCTGGACTTTAGATTGATAAATTATCCTGTGTTTAATATTGCTGATACTGCAGTGGTAACAGGGACTATATTATTAGCTCTAATCATACTGTTCGGGAAGAATTTTAAGACCGCTTGAAGCAAAGGGTGATTCAGTTTGGAGGATAGAAAATTTGTTGTTGATGGAGCAGATCAAGGTAAGAGAATAGATGTTTATCTTTCAGATAAAAATCAGGATTTATCCAGGTCGTATATAAAAAACTTAATAAATAAAAATCGAGTAGAGGTTAAAGGAACAAACAATGTAAAGCCTAACTATAAAATAAAACAGGGAGATATAATAACAATAGCACCTGAACAATTGCAAGAGCCGAAGATATCAGCGGAGAAAGTTCCAATTGATATCGTGTATGAGGATGATTATTTGATGGTAATAAACAAACACCAGGGAATGGTGGTACATCCCGCTCCGGGAAATTATTCAGGCACCTTAGTAAATTCACTTTTGGGTTATTGTAAGAACTTATCGAGCATAAGCGGTAAGATAAGACCAGGGATAGTACATAGGTTGGACAAGGACACGTCAGGAGTGCTGGTAGTTGCCAAAACCGATCAGGTACATATAGAGCTTGCAAAGCAGATAAAATCTCGAAAAGCATTGAGAAAATATACAGCATTAGTTTATGGCAATATAAAAGAAGAAAAGGGAACAATAGATCTTCCGATAGCAAGAAATCCAAAAAACAGGAAAAAGATGGCGATAGCTACTGAAGGAGGAAGATGTGCGGTAACCCATTTCAAGGTTGAACAAAGGTATGGCAATTATACTTTGATAGAGGCCAGGTTGGAGACAGGCAGGACTCATCAGATAAGAGTGCATATGTCTCATATCGGTCATCCTGTTGTAGGAGATCCGGTTTACGGGCCTAAAAAAAATGAGTTTAATTTAACAGGCCAGCTATTACATGCTAAACTGCTAGGATTTTATCATCCTATTACCGGAGAATATGTGGAATTTACTGTTGAATTACCAGAGTATTTCAAAGAAATTATTTTATTCTTACAACAAAAAGTGACAAAAAAGCAGTAGACATGATGAAAAATTTATGATATACTTTTTTCAGTCAAGACCTTTAAGCTGGTCCTGCGAGGCTGGCAAGGGAGAATAACGTTATATGTTGTATTTTCGCCTTGCCAGAAGTGTAAGGTTTTTTTTATACCTTAAAAAGGAGGGATAGCACTATGAGGGAAAAGACAATAATAATGGACGAAAAGGCAATGGAAAGAGCTGTCATAAGAATAGCCCATGAAATAATAGAAAAAAATAAGGGAATTGAAGATGTTGTGCTGGTAGGCATTCAACGAAGGGGAGTAACTTTAGCTGATTGGCTGGCGCAAAAGATAAAACAGGTGGAAGGTAAACAAGTGAAGGCAGGTATATTGGATATAACTTTATATAGAGACGACTTGAGCATGCTGTCAGAACATCCTATAATAAATGACACTGATATTCCATTTGATATAAATTCAAAAAACGTAGTTTTAGTAGATGATGTGTTATATACAGGTAGGACAGCACGGGCAGCAATGGATGCTATCATAGATCTTGGAAGGCCTAAAACAATACAGCTTGCGGTGTTGATAGACAGGGGACATAGGGAATTGCCTATCAGAGCCGATTATGTAGGCAAGAACGTGCCTACAGCTAGAAGTGAGATAGTGAATGTAAATGTAACAGAGTTTGATGGATACAATAAAGTGGTAATAAATGAATTGTAATTTCAATTTCACCTTTTAAATCAGTCCAGAGAGGCTGGTAAAGGTATTTTGGAATCACTATATTTTTGTGAGTCAAAAACCTTATCAGCGTTGATAAGGTTTTTTATTTTATAAAAAATTTTAAAATTAGGGGGAATTATAATGTCAAAGACAACTAAGAACATACTTTTAGCCATTCAACACGTTTTTGCAATGTTTGGAGCAACTGTCCTTGTACCACTTTTGACGGGGCTTAGTACATCAGTAGCGCTTTTTACAGCTGGAGTAGGAACTTTAATATTCCATCTTGTAACCAATAGAAAGGTACCTGTTTTTTTAGGGTCGAGTTTTGCTTTTATCCCGGTTATACTAGCAGTAAGCCCTATGGGTGATAATGGGAAACCTCTAGATCCTTCAAGACTGCCTTACGCCCTTGGAGGAATAGTAATAGCGGGTGTTATGTATTTGTTATTATCCTTAATAGTTACGATATTCGGAGTGGAAAAGGTAAAGAGCTTCTTTCCTCCGGTTGTAACAGGACCTATGATAATGGTTATAGGGTTAGTTTTAAGTCCTACAGCGGTTGATATGGCACAGAACAATTGGGCGGTAGCACTCATAGTATTGGCTGTCGTTATAGCTGTATCGATATTTGCTAAAGGATTCTTTAAGTTGGTTCCTATTCTTATAGGGATAGGGGTTGGTTATCTGATATCGATGGTGTTTGATATTACTGGTCTATCAGGTGCTAATCCTTTGATATTCAATGCCCATTCACAAGAAATAATGGCTCAGTCAAAATGGTTTGGATTACCCCAGTTTATGTTCCCCAAATTTTCATGGGAGGCAATTGCGTTGATTGCCCCGGTAGCACTGGTAACTTTCATGGAGCATATTGGAGACATCACAACTAACGGAGCTGTTGTAAAGAAAGATTTTCTTACAGATCCGGGTTTAAACAGAACACTTTTAGGTGACGGGTTAGCAACAGTTTTTGCCGGTATGTTAGGAGGACCTGCAAATACCACATATAGTGAAAACACAGGTGTTTTAGCGGTGACAAAGGTATATGATCCTAAAATATTAGAGCTGGCAGCAGTGTTTGCTATAGCGATGAGCCTTTTTGGCAAATTGGGAGGAGCATTGCAGACTATACCCACTCCTGTCATGGGAGGAGTAAGCTTGATATTGTTCGGTATGATAGCAAGTATAGGGATGAGGACGATATCGGAGGCAAATTTGGATTTTACATGTAGCAGAAATTTGATCATCGTGTCTTTGATACTTGTTATGGGATTGAGTGGAGTAATACTTCCAATAGGGAATCTTAAGCTGGCGGGCATTAGCCTTGCAGCGCTTGTAGGTGTAGTATTAAATAAGTTATTGCCTGAAAACATATGATATAAGAAAATAGCAGTGAGATATAATCTTGCTGCTATTTTACTAATAACATTTAAGGTGGTGTAGACAAATGAAGTATATGAGAAAAGATTTGCTTGGGTTAAGGGAACTGACATTTGAAGAGATAGATTATATATTATCAACTGCAGAGTTGATGAAATATATACTGCTTCAAGATGTAAAGAAGACACCTCACCTTAATGGAAAATCCATTGTAAGTATCTTTTATGAAAACAGCACTAGAACCAAGCTATCCTTCGATCTTGCCGCTAAATACCTGAGTGCGACTAGCTGTAGTATCAGCGTTTCATCCAGCAGTGTGAATAAAGGAGAAACCCTTATAGATACCGGAAAGACTGTTGATGCAATGGCAGCAGATGTGGTGATAATACGCCATCCATTTTCAGGTGCGCCTCATATAATGGCAAAGAATGTAGAGGCTTCTGTCATAAACGCAGGGGACGGGGTAAATGAGCATCCTACCCAAGCACTGCTTGATATGTTTACTATCAAAGAAGAAAAAGGAACGCTAAACGGAATTAAAGTGGCTGTAGTAGGTGATATATTGCATAGCAGGGTGGCTAGGAGTAATATATGGGGACTTACAAAAATGGGTGCACAAGTCAGAGTTGCTGCCCCTGCTACATTTTTGCCTCCTGATATTGAAGATATGGGAGTATCTGTATATTACGATACCGATTCAGCGATAAAAGATGTGGACGTAGTGATGGGTTTGAGGATTCAAAGAGAAAGGCAGAAAGAGGGATTTATAGGCTCTGCATATGAATACTATCGCTATTACGGCATAAACCAGGATAGATTAAAGCTTTGTAAAAAAGATGCGCTGGTAATGCATCCGGGTCCGGTCAATAGAGCTGTAGAAATAGATTCAAAAGTTTTGAGTTCTGAAAATTCAATGGTGGATCAACAGGTAACTAACGGGGTGGCAGTTAGGATGGCCTTGTTATATCTACTTACCAGAAAGGGGAGTAGAAAAGATGTTATTAATTAAGAATGGTTGTATTGTGACTGATGAAGGAGTATTTAAAAGAGATATATTAGTTGAGGGTCAAAGAATAAAAATGATTGCAGATAAGATAGATGATCAAGAGTGCGAGATCATCGATGCCAGTGGAAAAATGGTCCTCCCCGGTTTTGTCGATATGCACTGCCACCTGCGTGATCCGGGATATGAATATAAAGAAGATATATATACAGGTACAAGGAGTGCTGCAAAAGGAGGTTTTACTATAGTTGCATGTATGCCCAATACTGATCCTGTAATAGATAGCAAAGCAATGATAGAATATATTAAAGCCAAAAGTAGAACTGATGGAGTGATAGATGTACTGCCGATAGGAGCTATAACAAGGAGACTGGAAGGCAAACGATTGACAGATATGGGGGAGCTAAAAGAGCACGGTGCAGTTGCGGTATCTGATGATGGCTTTTCGGTCAGTAATTCTATGATAATGCAGAACGCATTATTGTATGCCAAGACATTTGGTCTTCCCGTT
The DNA here is from genome assembly GCA_028698525.1 of Clostridia bacterium. Taxonomy (NCBI): domain Bacteria; kingdom Bacillati; phylum Bacillota; class Clostridia; species Clostridia bacterium. The sequence continues at coordinate 25,465 of JAQVDB010000008.1, read as the reverse complement.
ATTTCTCACTGCGAAGATACACAGCTAACATCAGAAGGATTGATAAATTTAGGAAGAGATTCTACTTTTTTTGGAATGATGGGCATATCCAAGGCAGCTGAGGAAATAATGGTAGCAAGGGATGTGATTTTGGCAGAAAATACAGGTGCAAGTGTTCATATAGCCCATGTCAGTACAGAAGGGAGTGTGGACATAATAAGAAGGGCAAAACAAAGAGGAGTACATGTAACATGTGAAACAGCACCACATTATTTTTCATTGGATAGTTCCTATGCTAGAGATTTTAATACAGATGCAAAAGTGAATCCACCTTTAAGAGAAAAGTCAGATATAGATGCCATAAAAAAAGGTTTAAGAGAGGGAGTTATTGATGTAATAGCTACAGATCATGCTCCCCACAGTGAAGACGAAAAGAACATAGAATTTCAATTAGCAAAGCCAGGGATGGTGGGGTTTGAAACAGCTGTACCGGTTGCTTTGACAGAACTTTTGCATAAAAACATGCTTGATTGGACAGATATTTTGAACAAGTTTTATTGCAATCCTTGTAAAATTCTCAACCTTAAATGTGACGGAATAAGCACTCAGGCGGTTGCAGATATTATTATAATTGATCCTGAGTATCGATATGAAATAAAAACAGAAGAGTTTGTATCAAAATCTAAGAACTCGCCATATCAGGGTTATAAAGCAAAAGGTAGGATATTGTACACGATAAATAAAGGAAGGATAATTGTTAGAGATGGGGAATTGGATAGGGAGGTTATCTGATGAATTTTGCTGATGCTGTTATTGAATCGATCATTGAGAAAAAGAGTTATTGTGTTGTTGGGTTAGATCCTAATTTTGAATGCATTCCACAGTTTATAAAGCAAGAAAACTTTGCAAAATATGGTCATAATTTGCGTGGAGCAGTCGAGGCGGTGTACCAATTTAATAAATCAATAATAGACAGCGTTTTTGATTTAGTACCTGCGGTAAAGTTACAATCAGCATATTATGAGGTGTTCGGAAGAGAAGGGATTGAAGTTTTTCAAAGGACTTCTCGATATGCAAAGCAAAAACAGCTGGTTGTGATAGGGGATGTAAAAAGAAATGATATAGGGAGCACAGCTGAACAGTATTCAAAAGCATATCTAGGTATGATGGATCTTGATTTAGATGACTTTTACAGACCTTATGAAATTGATGCAATAACTGTAAATCCGTATCTGGGAACAGATGGAATTGAGCCCTTTGTTAACGACTGTAATAAATACGATAGAGGAATTTTTATATTGGTTAGCACTTCAAACAAATCCAGCATTGAAATTCAACATTTGAGAAACCAAGACGGTAGATATATTTATGAGATAGTAGCTGAACATGTAAATGAATGGGGAAAAGAAACGATGGGCAGGCATGGGTACAGCAGCGTAGGGGCAGTAGTCGGAGCAACCTTCCCTCAACAAGCACAATCTATAAGAAAGCTGATTAAAAATAGCATTTTCTTAGTTCCCGGTTTTGGATTTCAAGGGGCGGATGCTGAAAAGATAGCGTGTGCATTTAACCATGATGGGCTGGGTGCCATCATCAATTCATCCAGGGCTGTTATATTTTCTTATATGCTAGAAGGTTATCCGGAAAAGGAGTACCAGCAGGCAGCCAGAAAGGCAGTTATTAAAATGACAAAGAATATAAATGAAACCTTGGCTAAAGCCAAAAAACTTGCATGGTGATGATATATGAAGGCAATCAAATGTAAAGTGATTTCAAATGAGCAAATTGAAAAAAATATATATAAAATGGTATTTCGGAGCGACTATATATCTACTGAAGCACGCCCTGGTCAATTTGCACACATTAAACTGTGCCAGCACAGCGGTTTGTTGTTGAGGAGACCCATCAGCATTGCATCTGTAGACTTAAACAGGCAGTCGTTTACCATCTATATACAGATTAAGGGTCAGGGGACTGAAATACTATGCAGCAGCGTAAAAGGTGATTATATGGATATGATTGGTCCGTGTGGCAGTTATTTTAATGTATCAGAAGATATAAAAGATATAATTTTAATAGGAGGCGGAATAGGTATAGCCCCTTTATTGTTAGCTGCACAGCATTTCAAAGATAGAAATATTACATCATTATTAGGATATAGAGATGGCGGTCAGGTTTTTTCTGTATATGAGTTTGAGAAGTTTTCCAAGCAAGTGTTGATCTCCACAGATGATGCCAGTGTGGGTTATGGTGGTAAAATAACGGATGTTTTGATTGACATATTAAGAAGTGGTAAATACGATTGTGTTTTGGGATGTGGCCCGTATCCTATGCTCAAAACTGTAAAAGATATTTGTCAACAAAATGATATTTTATGTCAGGTGTCACTGGAGCAGAACATGGGTTGTGGAATAGGTGCATGCATGGGGTGCGCATGCAAAATAAAGACAGATGGGGGATATACGTATAAAAGGGTATGCAAAGATGGCCCTGTGTTTTATGCTGATGAGGTGATATTCGATGAATAGTATAGATATGAGCGTTGATTTTTTAGGGAGAAAGCTAGTAAATCCAATCGTAGCAGCGTCAGGGACATTTTCATTTGGGATGGAGCATTCAGAATTTATGGATATCGAGCAGTTAGGAGCGCTAACTGTGAAAGGGATTACCGTAGATGAGAAAATCGGGAATCCACCGCCTAGGATTACAGAGACTCCATCCGGAGTTTTAAACAGCATAGGATTGCAAAATCCTGGTATAGATTATTTCATTGATAATATATTGCCTAGGTTATCCCAGTATTCAGTTCCCGTAATTATTAACATATCAGGAGAATCTGTACAGGAATATTGCCAAATCGTGAGAAAACTTGAGAATCAACCTATATTTGCTATAGAGCTGAACATATCATGCCCTAATGTGGATAAGGGAGGCATTGAGTTTGGCACCAGCAGTCAAAGCATATATAATCTAGTAAAAACAGTAAGGAAGGCAACTGATATACCGTTAATTGTAAAATTATCTCCTAATGTAACAGACATATGTGAAATGGCTATATCTTGTGAACAAGCCGGAGCGGATGCAATTTGTCTAATCAATACATTAAAGGGTATGGCGATAGATGCCAAGACCAGAAGGCCTATATTAGGAAATATTGTTGGAGGATTATCCGGTCCTGCTATAAAGCCTGTAGCATTGAGGATGGTTTGGGAAGTAAGCAGAAGGGTCGAAATTCCTTTGATAGGGATGGGGGGAGTGATGGACGGACAAGATGCTGCAGAGTTTATGATAGCAGGGGCCACTGCTGTCGGAGTCGGGACGGCGAATTTGGTCCATCCTTATGCATGTGAGAATATATCCTTGCAATTAAAGGATTTTTGCAGAGAGAACAATATATCATGTGTGAGCAGTTTGATAGGCACTTTAAAATATTGACTATGAGGAAGGTGTTTTTTTATGGATCAAAAAGTTATGGAAGTTTTTGAGGATGCAGGTGTTTTGCAGAAAGGACATTTCTTGTTGAGTTCAGGCAAACATAGCGACACATATCTACAATGTGCAAGGCTGTTTGAATATCATCGGCACTCTGAATTTGTGAGCAAAAGAATAGCGGACTATTTTAAGGATAAAGATGTTGACCTTGTAATCGGTCCTGCAGTAGGCGGGATTTTGTTATCGTATGAGGTAGCGAGGGTTCTAGATAAGAAAAATATATTCGCAGAAAAGCAGGATGGAAAGATGATGTTGAGGCGGGGCTTTAAAATAACCCCCGGTCAAAAGGTGTTGGTGGTAGAGGATGTCGTTACTACAGGTGGGTCTGTAAAACGAGTGATTGAACTGGTTAAAGAGTGCAAGGGACAGGTAGTAGGTGTAGGTGTGGTTGTGGATAGAAGTAAAGGTAGGGTAGATTTCGGTACAGATTTTTATTCAGTAGCTCAAATGGATGTGATTTCCTACCCTCAAGATGAGTGTCCTATCTGTAAGCAGGGTGTTAGCTTGGTTAGACCTGGAAGCGGTTCGTCTATAGGGAGCTAGACAATATCTAACCCATCTATTATTTCTTTGTCTGGTGTTACAAAGACGGTTCTATAATTTTCATATATTACCATGCCGGGCTTTGCTCCCTTGGGTTTTTTCACGTTTTTCTTTAAAGTATAATCTACTGCTATATTGGAAGAATTTTTAGCCCTACTGTAATAAGCAGCCAGGTGGGCGGCTTCTATCAATGTATTATCAGGTATATCCTTACCCTTGCATCTTATTATTACATGGGAGCCCGGCACATCTTTAACATGAAGCCACAGGTCATCATTACCTGCGAATTTTAATGTAAGATAGTCGTTTTGTGCATTATTTTTACCTACATAGATATCGATTTTATCAGACGATACAAAATGCATAGGCTGGGATCTTACAATAGGTCTTTTTGCTTTGTTTTGTTTATCTTTTATATATCGTTCTTTTTTTAGTTCATATATGATTTCTTCTACATCGTCTGTTGATGAACACTTATCAAGATTATCCAGCTGGCTTTCCAGATAATTTATCTCTACTTTGTTTATTTTTAGCTGCTGTGACACTATTTTATAGGAGTTCTTTGCTTTAGCGTAAGCCTTAAAATATTTTTGGGCATTTTGTGCAGGTGTAAGATTTTCTTTTAATTTTATTATAATAGGTTGATTGTTATTATAATAATCAGCAAGTTCTATCTGTTTAAGGCCTTTATTAATTCTGTATATATTAGCCGTCAGCAATTCACCTTTCTTTTTAAGTTGATCGCGATTTTTGACTCTGTTCAGGGTGTCCAGTTGTATCCCAAGCTTCTTATAACATCTTTCTAAATTTTTGTCTATTATTTTTTTTACATTGGAAATTTTCTGATTTAACTTCTGTATCAGTTCTTTCGTTGAATAATATTTATCAAGTATATGGCTTATAGAATCATCGCAAAACTTTTCCATAGGTTGATTTATATTTAAGTTTAGCGAAGAAAAATCCACAGGATTGTCGTGATATATCCACATAGTTGGGCAAAAATCGCATTTTTTTACTTGATTGAAAATATCATATGCGCAATCGGCGATTTTACAAAATCCTTCATCACTCATCTGTGAATAGGGTATATCCACATCAAACCCTGCACGGAATATAATTTCCCTTGATACCGGATAGGATATTCCTGAAAAGATGTTGGTTATGGCCTTATATAACATCCTATCATTGCTAGGATAATTTAATAACAGGTCTAGGATCTGTTCCCGATTGAGCACAAGAGGATTTTTTTTATTATGGGAGGGTGGATATACATAACACAGTCCTGGCATTACCTGTCTTATTCTGCTCATATCACTGGATACACGTTTTATGCTGTCCAGGATTTTGTTATTTTCATTTATAAATATTACATTGCTATGTTTCCCCATTATTTCTATAATCAATCTATATATCACATTGTCCCCTAGCTCATTTTTTGCCTGTATGGATATATCCAAAATTCTTTCAAAGCCGGGCTGGCTTAATCTTATAATTTTCCCTGATGTGAGATATTTTCTTAAAAGCATACAAAACATAGAAGGCTGAGGGGGATTTTTCTTTTTTGAGCGGGACAAGTGTATCCTTGGCTGTGAAGGATTAGATGATAATAAAAGCTGATATTTTTCACCGTTTTTTATTATATGAAGCCTTATTTCATCTTTTTCAGGCTGATAAATTTTCTCTATTCTGCCGCCAATTATTTTATTGTTCAGTTCAAACAATACATTATGCAAAACTATTCCATCATAGGCCATATTGTTTCCTCCGAATTTAGTTTTTAACATAGTATAACATTATATAATATTTTAATAAAGTTAAATGGGCTTTTTTATAGATCAACCACCTAATTTTACTTAAGCTGTTCGTTTTCATTATATACAAGTTATAATTCGAAGAGTTTAATATGCTATTATTTATGTTTTTTACACAAATTATACTAAAAATGGGTATGAAAAAAGAATCTTGTGGGGAAAGATGTTGATGGAATAAAAATATTGGCTACAGTTTTATAAAACTTATTGACAATGATAATTAATTATTATATACTACCATTAATGTATCGATTTACAACTTCACAGCATTAAAGTATAAAAGGAGAGGTATTATGGAAAACTGGAATTTGCATATTCCGGAAGGAGTTCAAGATTATCTGGTTGATGAATGCTACAACAAGAATGTTGTGGAAAACAATTTGAAAGAATATTTCTTAAAGTGTGGTTATAGTCAAATACAGACTCCCACCATTGAATATTACGATGTATTCAGAGGGATAGAAACTATAGAACAACAGAATATGCTCAAGTTCATAGATAGAGAAGGAAGGATACTGGTGATGAGGCCGGATATCACTACCCCTATAGCACGGGTTGCTGCAACTAAGTTGAATCAGTCACTGCCCCTTAAGATATTTTATGTGGGGAATGTTTTCAGATATGAGCAGCCTCAATCAGGTAGGCAAAGAGAATTTACCCAGGCAGGGTTAGAGCTGATAGGAGCCAAAGGACCAAAAGCAGATGCAGAGGTAATTTCTACAGCTATTTTATCTTTAAAGCATTTGGGATTAAAAGACTTTAAAATAGATTTAGGTCAAGTAGAGTTTTTCAAAGGGATAATGCAGGACAGCGGATTAAGCACGCAAGATATAGAGAAATTGAGACGTTTAATTGATAAGAAGAATTATATTGAAATAAAAGAATTTATTGAGAGTAAAGATATGGATGCTGAAATAAAGGACATTATAATGAAACTGCCCACTCTTTACGGAGAGCCTGATCAAGTTATCAATAACGCCAGCTATTTGAGCGATAATTATAAAAGTCTTAAGGCATTGGATGAGATAAAAAATGTGTGCCAGATATTAAAAGATTTTGGGCTTGAAGAATATATATCCTTGGATTTAGGGATGGTTCAGGGTCTTGAGTATTACACGGGGATAATTTTCAAGGGCTTTGCTAAGGGAATAGGTTATACACTCTGCGGAGGAGGCAGATATGATAATCTGATCGGCAATTTTGGGCAAGATATGCCTGCTACCGGTTTTGCTATAGGGATAAAAAGGTTACTTATAGCTTTGGAGAAACAGGGGATGCTGAATAAGGCCCCTGCAATAGACTATAGATTGATATTTGATGATCAAAACAGAGCTTGTGCATTCAAATTATGCACTAGAATGCGAGAACGGGGATATATTGTTGATATGGCTCTGTACGATGAAGGGATGGTTAAATCCGAAGGGATAAAGAATATCATAAAGATGATAGGTGATAAGGATATTGAGATTTATAAATTTTGTGAAGATAAGTGGGAAACATATAAAACCGATTCTTTTATAAATAACTTGGAGAGGAAGAAGTGCCATGGGTATGATTACAATTGCTCTTGCTAAAGGGAGATTAGCTGATCTATCAATAGATTTGATGGAAAAAGCAGGTGTTGACTGTGCCAAACTTAAAGGGAATACCAGAAAATTGATTTTTAATACCAACAAAGATAAATATAGGTTCGTCCTTGTAAAGCCTACCGATGTACCTACTTATGTTGAATATGGGGCTGCCGATGTAGGAATATGCGGTAAGGATACTCTCATGGAAGAGGAGAGGGATCTTTACGAGATTTTGGACTTGGATTTTGGCAAATGTAAGTTGGCAGTCGCAGGAATGCCGGAGCTAAAAAACAGAAATATAGTAATATCCAACAAAAGAGTTGCTACCAAATATCCTAATGTTGCATCCAAATACTATAAAAGTAAAGATGAGACTGTAGAAGTAATAAAATTGAATGGATCAGTAGAATTAGCGCCTATATTAGGGCTTGCAGAGGTAATAGTGGATATCGTGGAAAGCGGTAGAACCTTGAAAGAGAATGGATTGGTTGTTTTGGAGGATATATGTGATGTAAGTGCCAGACTAGTGGTTAATCGGGCTAGTTTAAAAACTAAAAGTGAGGATATTAAAATGTTCATATCACAGATCAGAAGAGCTATGGAGGTGGAATAAATGATCAGGGTGATAGATTTTAATCAGAAAGATGGAATGATACAAAAGTTAATAGACAGGGATGATATTGTTTCTTCAGAGTATATGCAAGCAGTTGAAAAAATAATACAGGATGTAAAACAGAAAGGGGACAGTGCTTTACTGGCATATACTCAAGAATTTGATGGAGTAAAAATGGATGTAGAGCAGCTGAAAGTCACCCAGGATGAAATGGAAGAAGCCTATAGAAAAATAGATGATGATTTGCTTGAAAGTATCCGTAAAGCTAGAGATAATATTTTTAAATTTCATCAAATGCAAAAAAGGCAGTCCTGGTTTAAAACTGATGATGAGGGGATAATGCTGGGACAGAAAATCACAAGTATAGCAAAGGCAGGTGTATATGTTCCCGGAGGTAAAGCTGCTTATCCATCGTCGGTATTGATGAATGTGATGCCTGCTAAAGTTGCGGGGGTTAAAAAAATTATTATGGTGACTCCGCCACAACCTGATGGGACAATTTATCATAATACCTTGGTAGCAGCCAAGGAAGCAGGTGTGGATGAAATTTTTAAGATAGGGGGGGCCCAGGCAATAGCTGCGTTGGCATATGGGACACAAACTATTACCAAGGTGGATAAGATAACCGGACCTGGCAATATATATGTAGCACTAGCTAAAAGGTGTGTGTATGGAACTGTAGATATAGATATGATTGCAGGGCCAAGTGAGATATTGGTTATAGCCGACCGAACATGTGTTCCGGAATTTGTAGCTGCAGATCTTCTTTCCCAAGCAGAGCATGATCCTCTCGCTGCATGTATAATGATCACAGATAGCGAAACAGTAGCCCAGAAAGTTAAACAAAGCATAAATCAGCAGGCTCGAAAACTGGAGAAAAAGGATATAATAGAAAAATCCCTACAAAATTATAGTGCTATAATATGTGTAGATAATCTTGCTCAAGCTGTAGACCTTGCAAATAATATTGCTCCTGAGCATTTAGAAATATGTGTGGAAAATCCCTTTGAGATGATGACCAGGATAGATAATGCCGGTGCAATATTCTTGGGCAATTATAGCGCTGAACCGGTAGGAGACTATTTTGCAGGGCCTAATCACGTGTTACCTACAGGGGGTACTGCAAGGTTTTTTTCTCCTTTAGGAGTGGATGATTTCATAAAGAAGTCAAGTATAATATATTATTCACAGCAGGCTTTAAATCAAGCGAGTCGAGATATAATGATTTTTGCTCGGTCTGAAGGGCTTACAGCACACGAAAATTCTATAAAAGTGAGGCTTACAGAAGATGAATAATTCAGGGCATATTGCCAAGCAATTGCAGAGAGATGCCATAAGGCAGATTGTTCCTTATAAAGCAAACAAACAAAATTATAAAATAAAATTGGATGCAAATGAAAGTCCTTTTAGTTTATCGGAAGGTGTAAGAAAGAAAGTATCTGAATATCTTCTATCGGATGGTAAATTAAATTTATACCCTGACAGCGATTCTGATATATTGAGAAAAAAGCTTGCTATAAAATCCAATGCCAACCCAGAGAATATATTAGTGGGCGCAGGTTCGGATCAGATAATAGAGTTAATAATAAAGGCCTTTGTTGATAAGGGAGAAAGAGTAGTAATGCCTATACCTTCTTTTTCAATGTATAAACTAGATACTTTGGTTTATGGTGGACAGCCGGTGGAAGTAAGCTTGGATAAAGAGTATAGATATGATTTAGATTTCTTTATCAGTTCGATAAAGAAATATTCGCCTAAGGTGGCATTCATATGTAATCCCAACAATCCTACCGGCACTGTAATAGAAAGAAAAGATCTGATTACAATCCTACAAGAGTGTAAAGATACTATAATAGCGGTGGATGAGGCTTATTATGAGTATTTCGGTGAAACTATTGCTGATAAGGTAAATGATTTTGATAATCTTGTTGTCTTAAGGACATTTTCAAAGGCTTATGGTCTGGCAGGCTTAAGGATCGGTTATTGTATCGGGCATAAAAGCATAATTGAGGTGCTCAACAAGGCTAAACCGCCTTATAATTTGAGTTCTTTAGCTCAAATAGTAGCGAGTCTGATATTGGATGAGGAGCAAGCTAATAAAGAAAAAATAAAAAACATCCTTGAGCAGAGAGAATATCTTTACAATGAATTAAAAAAACTAAAAGGTATTAAAGTATTTGAAAGTAAGGCCAATTTTATATTGTTTAAAACGGATAAAGAGATTGAATTGGATGGTTTTCTCCAGCATAAAGGGATATTGGTAAGGAGCTTTAAAGGTTCAGCTCTTTTAGATAATTGCTATAGAGTGACTGTAGGTACTAAAGATCAAAACCAAGAGTTTTTGCAAGTAATAAAGGATATTATATAGAGAAAGGTGGTATTTCAATGAGATGTGCATCTATTTCCAGGAAAACCAATGAGACTGATATCAACTTGGAATTGAATATAGACGGAACAGGAAAACGAGATATCAATACTGGAATAGGTTTTTTTGATCATATGCTTGATCTTTTGGCTGCACATGCATTGTTTGATTTAAAGGTAACCTGTGCTGGTGATGTTTTTGTGGATGCACACCACAGCGTTGAGGATGTGGGCATAGCATTGGGTCAAGCGATTAACAAGGCATTAGGCGATAGAAGGGCAATCAGTAGATATGCTACATTTTTTCTGCCTATGGATGAATCACTAGCCAATATAAGCATAGATATAAGTGGAAGACCTTATCTAAAGTATGATGTCAGCTTTAAATCCGATAGGCTGGGTGAGATGGACACACAATTAGTTGAAGAGTTTTTCAGAGCATTAGTGATGAATGCACAGATAACTTTACATATTAGGCTGATATATGGGTCAAATGATCATCACAAAGCAGAAGCAATTTTTAAAGGATTTGGGAGGGCTATACGACAAGCAGCGAAAACGGACGGCAGGATAATTGGAATTCCCTCTACAAAAGGAATTTTATAACTGAGCTAATTTTACTAGCAAAGAATAGTGGTGCCTGATTGTGATTGGTAGAGAACTTTAGGGAGTTGATATAATGAGAATTTATCCAGCGATTGATTTGCGGCAGGGAAGATGCGTGAGGTTGGTGCAGGGAAACTTTGATAAACAGACGGTATATTCCCATCACCCTGAACAGATTGCTGCTGAATGGGAACAAAAGGGTGCAAAGTTTATTCATGTTGTAGATTTGGATGGCGCATATAAAGGGCTTTCCCAAAATTTTAATGCTATTAAAAAGATACTCAATAGCGTTAATATTCCAATACAGGTGGGAGGCGGAATAAGGAGCATACAAGACATTGATAGATATTTGGATGCCGGTGTGAACAGGGTAATAATGGGGACAGCTGCCATTAAAAACCCCGAAATACTGGATCAAGCTTTGAACATGTATGGGGAAAAAGTCGTGGTGGGGATAGATGCTAAAAATGGATTTGTTGCCACAGATGCATGGACTGAGGTAGGGGATGTGAGCGTTTATCAACTGGCTGACAAGATGTACAGAAAAGGAGTAAAAAATATTATATACACGGATATATCAAAAGATGGAACCCTTACAGGACCTAATATAGATACTCTAAAAGCCCTTGTTGATAAATATGATGCCAATATTATATCCTCTGGGGGAGTGGCCAGCATAGAAGATGTAAGGAGAATAAAGGAGACAGGAGCAGCAGGAGTGATAGTTGGCAAGGCCTTATACTCTGGCGTGCTTAATCTTGAAGAATTGTTAAAATTGGAGGTTTAAACATATATATGTCAAATAAAAAAATAATCCCTTGTCTTGATGTGCATAACGGCAGGGTAGTAAAAGGTGTAAATTTTGTTAATTTAAAAGATGCAGGGGATCCAGTAGAAATTGCATCTGCTTATGATAGAGCAGGGGCAGATGAGCTGGTTTTTTTAGATATTACTGCTACTTCTGACAATAGAAATATCATAAAAGATGTTGTCAGGAGAACTGCTGAAAAAGTTTCCATACCTTTTACAGTGGGCGGAGGAATACGGGATACCGATGATTTTAGAGAAATATTAAAATTAGGGGCAGACAAGATTTCCATAAGTACTGCGGCAGTCAAAAATCCATCACTCATAACTGATGCCGCAAAGAAATACGGAAGCCAATGCGTAGTAGTAGCTATTGATGCCAAAAAATGCGGGATGGATAGATGGAACGTCTTTATTAATGGAGGAAGATTGGATACCGGATTGGATGCTGTCAAATGGGCAAAGGAAATAGAAAAGCTTGGCGCCGGAGAATTGTTGGTGACCAGCATGGATACAGATGGAACCAAAAACGGGTATGATTTAGAACTTACTAAACTCATATGTGATTCTGTAAATATACCGGTGATTGCATCAGGAGGTGCAGGCAACAAAGAGCATTTTTATGATGTTTTTGTAAAAGCCGGAGCTGATGCTGCATTAGCTGCGTCTTTATTTCATTTTAATGAGCTTAATATATCGGAGTTGAAGGAATACTTAAATGACAAGGGAATAGAAATTAAATTGTAGTTGAAGGGAGAACTAAAAATGGAGTTGGATTGGATAAAACAGTTGAATTTTGATGAGAAGGGATTAATTCCTGCGATAGTACAAGACTGTCAAACTAAAGAGGTGTTGATGTTAGCTTATATGAATATGGAATCCTTAACCAAAACCATACAGACAGGTAAAACCTGCTTTTGGAGCAGGAGCAGAAAGTGTCTTTGGGAAAAAGGGGAGACATCCGGCAATTATCAATATGTATCTAATATATCTTATGATTGTGATAAAGATGCATTGTTGGTTTCCGTTTATCAAAAAGGTGTTGCTTGTCATACAGGAAATAGAAGTTGTTTTTATACTCAGTCATTTACTAGTAAGCAGCAATTTGAAAAATTTAAGGGAAAAAAGGGTTTTGATGAACAAACGCTACAAAATGTGTATAATATAATTATAGACAGGATAAACAATCCTAAAGAAGGTTCATATACTAATTATTTGTTTGACAAAGGAATAGACAAGATGCTTAAAAAAGTGGGAGAAGAATCAGCAGAAGTTATAATAGCTGCCAAGAATCCTGATGTTAATGAGTTGATATATGAAGTTTCAGATTTATTATATCATTTGATGGTTGTTATGGTGGAAAGAAAAGTAAAATGGGAGGATATTTATTGCGAATTGGAAAGAAGAAGATAAATAATACAACGTATAGCGATAATGAGAATAGTTAAGCAAACACAAGAAATATTTAAATAAATGGCATAATTAGCGGATATGGAATTTTGACTTTGTTACTTTTCTGTTTTATACTATTACTTGTCGCTGTTGACGAGAGGGCGCATAGCTCAGCTGGGAGAGCATCTGCCTTACAAGCAGGGGGTCATAGGTTCAAGCCCTATTGCGCCCACCACACATAGTGGCCCGGTAGTTCAGTTGGTTAGAATGCCAGCCTGTCACGCTGGAGGTCGAGGGTTCGAGTCCCTTCCGGGTCGCCATTATTTCATGCTTCGGTAGCTCAGTCGGTAGAGCAGTGGATTGAAAATCCTCGTGTCGGTGGTTCGATTCCGCCCCGAAGCACCAACAAAGAGCGGGAGTGGCTCAGTGGTAGAGCGTCGCCTTGCCAAGGCGAATGTCGCGGGTTCGAATCCCGTCTTCCGCTCCAATTTTATCTAAATGGCGCCATAGCCAAGCGGTAAGGCAGAGGTCTGCAAAACCTTTATTCCCCAGTTCAAATCTGGGTGGCGCCTCCAATATATGCCGGAGTGGCGGAATTGGCAGACGCACAGGACTTAAAATCCTGCGGTCCCAATAAGACTGTACCGGTTCGATTCCGGTCTCCGGCACCATAAAAAGGGTTTCACAAAAATTGTGAAACCCTTTTTTACGTTCCTTCAAAACATGATAGAATAAGAATAATTCAATCCTAGCTTTGGGTTTATTTGGGTTTATAATGTGTACTACAAGATTTAAGGAGGTATATGTTAATATAGCTATGAAATATCAAAATATAAGAAAGGCAAAATTTCTGTCTCGGCCCAACAGATTTATCGCCTATATAGATATACAAGGGAAAGAGGAAGTTTGTCACGTGAAAAATACTGGCAGGTGTAAGGAACTTTTAATTCCCGGGGTGCGAGTTTTTGTGCAACGAGTTGAAGGAAAGCACCGCAAGACAAAATATGATTTGATTGGAGTTTGCAAAGGTAATAAGATTATCAATATAGATAGCCAGGCACCTAACAAGGTATTTTTTGAATGGCTTAACCAGAATGATATTTTTAAAGATGTACACTCGATTAAACCCGAATGTAATTACCGGAATTCTCGCTTTGATTTTTATGTACAAAGCTCTTCAAGAAAAATATTTATAGAAGTAAAAGGTGTTACATTAGAACAAAGGGGTGTGGCTCTTTTTCCTGATGCTCCCACTCAACGGGGTGTTAAGCATATAAGGGAGCTTTGTCAAAGTGTTCAAGAGGGTTATGAGGCATATATAGCATTTATTATACAGATGAAAGATGTGCTTTATTTTGCCCCCAATTATAAAACTCATTGGGAATTTGGAGAGGCTTTAAAAGAAGCCAAGAGTTATGGGGTAAAGATCGTTGCCCTTGATTGTGATGTTACTATTGACGCTATAAGTGCAAGAGACTTTGTAGAAGTCAGACTGTGACAAAAAGTGTTGGAAGATTATTGTTATTTTGATCTTAAACCCTTTTTGCCGTGGTTAAGGGCATTGATCTTGTCAGCGGTATTAAAATATATTACAATTTTAAAAGTAGGATATGTTTTTTATTTGATTGGATTTAAAGAGGCGGATGATAGAATGGGGTAATCACCGACATACAAGGTCAGAAGAAAAATAAAGATAGAGTCAATATATATATAGACGGGGAATTTGTTTTAGGAGTGTCTAAGGAGACTATATATAAACTTAAACTGGACAAAGGAATTCAAATAAACCAGGACCAGTTGAGACAAGTGGTAGAGGAAGAAGAATATATTCAGGCTAAGACTACCGCATTCAACATATCGGGCCGCAGCATGCAAAGCGAACATATGCTGAGGATGAAGTTGGATAGAAAGGGATACCAGCAGCGGATAATAGATAGAGTCATTGATCTACTCAAAAGATATAATATGATAGATGATAAGGAACTGGCAAGGATGATGATCAAAGATAAGATCAATCTAAACAGGTATGGTAAAAACCGCATAAAACAGGATCTTTATAAAAAGGGGATAGATTCGGAGATTGTAGACGAAATGTTATCACTGTATATAACTGATGGCCAAGAATATGAGAATGCATTGTATCATGGTCAAAAAAAATTAGAATTAATAAAACATGAAGAGCGGAACAAGATGTATCAAAAATTGGCTAGACATTTGGTTTACAAAGGATTTAATTATGATATAGTTAACAAAGTTATTCAGCAACTGATAAAAGATGCTAAAGAAGAGTATTAAAAGTTTAATGCTTTTGCCTTTTTAATAGATTAGTACAAGACAATAACATAAAAACGCTTGATGAGGAGGGCGTAATACATGAGCAAATATATTAGAGTAGGAATAGTTGGATATGGTAATCTGGGAAGAGGAGTAGAGCTGGCTATTGATAAAAATCCGGACATGGAACTGGTGGCAATTTTTAGCAGGCGAGATTTAAAAGGGGTTATTAAGCCTGTTCAATCTGCACAAGTGCTAAATATTAAACAGGCACAGGAATACAGAGAGAAAATTGACGTGATGATATTGTGTGGGGGATCTATGACAGACCTTCCTGAACAGACTCCTTACTTTTCAAGGATATTCAACACTGTGAATAGTTTTGATACCCATGCGAAAATTCCGGAGCATTTTGATGATGTGGATATTGCAGCAAAGCAAGGTAAGCGTTTAAGTCTTATTTCAGCAGGATGGGATCCAGGTTTGTTTTCTATAAATCGTCTGATAACAGAAGCGATATTGCCAGATGGGAGTACATATACTTTTTGGGGAAGAGGGGTAAGTCAGGGACATTCGGATGCTATACGCCGTGTTTCAGGAGTAAAAGATGCTGTTCAGTACACTGTGCCTATAGAAGACGCTATGGCAAAGGTTCGAAAAGGTGAACAGCCCCGGTTAAGTGTTGGTGACAGACATATGCGGGATTGCTATGTTGTCACTGAACAAGGAGCAGATAAAGAGAAGATAAAAGAACAAATTCAAAACATGCCTAATTATTTTGCTGATTATCAAACACGCGTGACCTTTATAAGTCAACAAGAGCTAAATGAACAACATTCAGGCATGCCCCATGGAGGAGTTGTAATCAGAAGCGGTCGTACAGGGAAGGAAAATGAGCATAATCATAATATGGAGTTTTCTTTGAAATTGGATAGCAATCCTGAATTTACCGGAAGTGTATTGGTAGCCTATGCACGAGCTGTATACAGGATGAGTCAGCAAGGGCGTATAGGTGCGGTTACAGTTTTTGATATACCTCCTGCTTATTTATCCGTTGAATCCCCTGAAAAGCTGAGGAGAAGATTGTTATAGTGGGATTGTATTTATATTCCGGTTTTTTGTCTGTCAAACCGAAGATTTTTTAGTTGTAGTAAAATCGATAACCATAAGAACAGTTGTTTAAAATCTCTTATGGTTATTATTTTTTAATGGAAATATATTTGTCCTGAATTTTGATATTGATTAGGGGAGTTTGTAGAAATATTTATACTTAAAAAAAGAAATGGTGTTAGAATAATGACTATAGAATAGTATCAGGAAATAAACTGATCGAAAAAATATAAGGATTTGGATCAGTATCTTTAATAATTATATATATGGAAAGGCAGTGTTTGATCATGTTTTTAGATACTCCTTTTATACCTGATGGAGATGTAACTTGTGCTTTAGTGGACGAGAGAATGGATGCCCAAACTATAAAATTTTTAACAGATTGGGGAATTGAATGTATCACAGTAGGCAGATGCCAACAATTGTATCAAGCTGTCTGTTCTCATCCTGATATAATGTTTCATCCGATTTACAAAGATAATATAGTGGTTGCTCCTAATGCCGATGAAGAAACGATTTATAAGCTCAAACGAAAAGGTTTTAAAATCATAAAAGGCAAAAAAGAGCTTAAAAGAAACTATCCGGATAATATTGCATATAATGTAGCAAGACTTGGTAATTTGGCTATACATAATACAAAATATACTGACCCGGTTTTGAAAACCATTTTACTTGAAATGGGAGTGGAGTTTATAGATGTAAAGCAGGGATATGCTAAGTGTTCTGTTTGTATAATCAACGAAAAGGCATTGATTACTTCAGACAGGGGAATAGCAGCAAAATTAACACAGAAAAATATTGATGTTTTGTTGATCGATCCAGGTTTCATCGAAATAGAGGGAATGGATTATGGATTTATAGGCGGTGCAACTGGTTTGGTGGCAAAAGATAAAATTTTTTTCTCAGGCGGTATAGAAAAACATCCTAATTATGAACAGATAACTAAATTTTTGAATAAACATAAAAAAAGAGATATTTTTATCAGAAATAAAAAATTGTATGATTATGGGAGCATAATTCCGTTGACGCAGAATAAATCAAAGAAATAATTGTAAAGTATACGTAATATTATTGCGACATATACTACTATCGAAAGGAGTGATTAAAAAAATGCAATCATATTGTTTAGAGATAACCGACGATAAGGATGGTTTTTTACACATCCTTAAAGATAGAATCAGTGCTGGCAATTACGCCGAAAGATTTGATTGTAATTGGTTTTTTTATGATAATACGTCTAGAGTTGTTTTTTGTTTTAATGATAGTTCATTATATAAAAAATTTGTTAGAATTTTAGCTGACACCTTATTAGAAATAATAGAGTCAGCTATGTTAATAAAAACAGTAAATCTAAATTGTTTTTATTTTACCGAAAAAGAGAAGAAAAGAATAGCCTCGGATGCTAAAAATATATTCAACGGGGAACAACAACCAAATAGCAGCATCGATATAAGGAAAAAAAGAAAAGAGTATATTTACAATAGGTTACATGAATATATGGGCAAGAATGATAAATTGATATTAGATGGATTTATCAGATTTAGACTTAAGGAGATAATAGACCAGATAGAGGACTCTGTTGAAAAAGCAGCAGATGATTTTATTATTGAAAAAGAATATAATGAGTTTATAAAACTTTTAAGATATTTTGTAGAGATACAAGAACCTAAAATAGATGAAGTTCACGTAATCCTGGATTCTAACAGCAATTATGTGCTGCTGGATTCGGATATGAAAGCAATAAATAATGATTTATTGAAGGATTTGGCTAAAGAGATATCAAACAATGAAATTAGCGGTGATGATCTTTTGATAAGTTCATTGATTACGATAGCACCTAATAAGATCACTATCCATAGTGATAAAAAAAATGGTAACAAAGAGGTTCTAAATACAATAAAAAATGTTTTTTATGGAAAAGTTGATATAGATGACAATGAGGGTAATAACTACTTATGCTCATTGACGGAAAAGAAAAAATAGCACCTTAGGTGCTATTTTTAGTATAATATATATTATACTAAAACACAGGAGGAAGAGCAGTGAATATTGAGTTTGTAATATTACCGGTCATAGGCGCATTGATAGGTTGGTTTACCAATTTGCTTGCAATAAAATTAATATTTCGCCCTTTAAATGCTGTAACAATACCTTTTATTGGATTTACCATACAAGGAGTGATTCCTAAAAGGAGAAATGAAATAGCAAGAAGCATAGGATATACAGTAGAGAGTGAATTGTTGTCTATACAGGATATCATTGATGAAATATGGGACCAGGATAATAAGCGGAATTTATCAGCCAAAATAAAGGACAAGATATCGATAGTAGTTTATAAAAATATCCCAGGACTTATTCCCGGACCTTTAAAAGGGCTGATTGTCAATTATGTGGACAAGATAGTAAGTACAGAGTTAGAGGACTTTCTAGATAGCTCGGTGAATGAGATAAAAAATAATGCAATAGATTCAATAGATATATCAAATATTATCGAAACAAAGATTAATGAGTTTGAACTAGAAAATTTAGAGAGAATAATAATTGATATAGCGAGCAATGAGTTAAAATATATAGAGATACTAGGTGGTATTATCGGAGGAGTAATAGGAATATTTCAAGCATTATTATTATATTTTATGGGGGTAGTGTAAAATTACTGTAGGATATTTTAAATTAAAAAATATAAAAAGAGATGCCCTTTTGATAATATGCTAAGTGACTAAACCAAACATAGAAAGGGTGTCTCTCATGAACATTATACAAGATTTTATGGAAAATTGCATCAAAGTCTCTTGCTCTTAAAATTTTTAATGATTTAACTGCTACCACTGACTGGAGAGGATTATTAGCTATGTATATTATCTCAATTATTCCAGCTTTAGTGCGGTTTTTTGAATTCCAAGATTATTTGGTGAGAGGTATTGCAACTACAGCGATTAAAGGCTAATATTTTAGACTGGCTCCTATTTATCTACTAATTACAAAACTATCTACCCGATGATTGGTAATTCAATTATAAATTCAGTATAGCTTTTATATGTGCTCTTTGCCCATATATATCCATTATGCTGATTGACTATAGCTTTTGCAATTGCAAGTCCAAGGCCATATCCCCCACTTCTCTGTGTCCTTGCGCTATTTACTCGATAGAAACGGTCAAATATCTTGTCAATATGCTCCCTAGATATACCTACTCCAGTGTTTTTGACTTTCAATAAAAGTTTTGATTTTTCATATGTAAGCTCAACAGAAACCTCCTCTCCCCTTGGTGAGTATTTAAGGGCATTTTCAAGCAATATATATACAAGCTTTTCTAGAGATATGGGATCTCCTGATACATATATATTTTCACAGACATCCTGCTTAAGATTTATATCTTGCTCATATAGGGCAACCTCAAAATATAGTAAAGCATTATTTAATATATCAGAAAAGTTTACTCTTGAAGAAATTATTTCATGTTCATCCACACGTGCAAGTATTAACATATCATTAATAAGCTTTGACATTCTATCAATCTGTTCATAGATATATCCTATCCACTTATGCTGCTCATCTACAGTTTCATTGCTATTTGACGAGATTAAATCTAGATTAGTGTTTATTATAGTGAGGGGAGTTTTTAGTTCGTGAGAGGCATCGGCAACGAATTGTTTTTGCTGTTCAAAGGCCATTTTCACAGGCTTGATTGCTTTGTTTGCGAAAAACCAAGAGATAAGAAATAGTATGCCCAGACTAAAAAAACCTACAAAGATGAGGGTAATTAGTAGGTTTTTTATGGTGTCATCATACATTGCACGACTTACAAGGACTATTTTAAAGCCAAATGGCATGTCCTTTTTCAGATATGCAAAACGATTGCCACCCATATTTACTGTACCTTCATAATCATTACTACACACTATTTTTTCTAATGTCTCGGTAAGTGTTTGCGTATTTATTTTAACTAGGGATAAAATATCTAATATGTCCCCTTCGTGATTAATCTCAACAGATATACTGCTTGCATGAAGGGGGCTATGTATGGATATTTTATGATTCGGTATATGCATGACGTCATTTAGGGTCATATTAAGTTGTTGCTGTGCCTTGGCAGCAGTTGAAATAAAGACTATAGTAAATATGATTAGAAATATCAATGTCAATATACCCATGGTAAACCATAGGAATCTATTTCGTAGTTTATCGAACAATTTTATGCCTCCAATTTATAACCCACATTTCTTATAGTAACTATTTGGACATTAGCTTTTATGCGAGTAAGTTTCTTACGTAAGAAGGATATATATACTTCAAGATTGTTGTATTCAGCATCAGAGTCATATCCCCAAACTTTTACTATCAAAAATTCTTTTTGTAAAATTGCATTTGGATTGCTCAAAAAATGACGCATCAGCTCAAACTCTTTAAGAGATAGCCGTACTTTACTCCTGCCTGTACTCAATTCCATATTGGCAAGATCCAATGTTAAATCGGCATACGAGATAATATCATCAGATATAAATTCGCCTTTTCGCCGTAAAAGTGCCCTTATCCTAGCTAGAAGCTCTTCAGAGTAAAAAGGCTTTGCTAGATAGTCGTCAGCTCCTAAATCCAGTCCTTTCACTTTATCACTTACCTCACTCCTTGCTGTGAGCATAAGCACAGGAGTATTTATATTGGCCTTTCTTATTTGGCTGAGCATTGATAGTCCGTCAAGGCAAGGTAGCATTATATCGAGAATAATTAAATCATAGATATCAGATAGGGCGTTGTTAAGTCCTTCTTCACCATCATATGCAGTATCAACTATGTAATTGTTTTTATTCAATATCTGGGTCAATGACTCGGAGAGTTGTTTTTCATCTTCTACAAGTAATATCCTCATACAATTCACCTCGATTTATATTTTAATTATAACATGGAAATCTTGAAACAACCTTAAAAACTCATGTGTTTTAAGACTATTTTAAGGTTTATACGCTATGCTTGTTATAGTCAAAAAGGGGAGTGATGATAAATAAATAGAAGAATTTGAGTATGTAGATATATTCATTTAGCATAATACTTTTTGAGGAGGTTTTATGATATGGAAAAGAAAATTCATACTAAAAAAATAATTGTTGCATCAATTATAGTTGTTGTGCTAGTTATAGCAGTATATTTTTTGTTTTTCGCTGGCAAATCCAAAGCCATCTCATCTACAACTTATCAGGTTACGGAAATTACTACTGGGGATCTGACCCAAGCTATAACTGGTACAGGTACAATTTGGCCAAGTAAGAGCGTAGATGTTGTTGCTCCCTTTGATTTAAAAGTGCTGTCGGTAGAAGTACAGAGTGGTCAAAGCATCAAAGCAGGTGATATAATAGCTAAATTGGACACAGATGCGCTTGATAGCGTTATATCACAGTTAAAAGATGAGATCTCATCCATAGATGATGCCATTGTAAGGCTGAAAGAGAGTGAGAGTACTACTGAGATAATCAAATCACCCGTATCAGGCAGGGTAAAGGAGATATTAACAGAGTCTGGAGATAATGTAAAATCCGTTATTTCTGAGCATGGTTCACTTCTTACAATATCTACTGATGGAAAGATGAAGGTGACAATTGAAACTTCCGAAGTAGAAGAGGGAGATAGTGTAAGTGTTGATGTGGATAGTAGTACATATAGTGGTACAGTTGTCGATGTTTCAAATGGAAAGGCTATAATTACGCTTACTGATAACGGTACTGCTGTAGATGCAGCAGCAACTGTATACAATAGTGACGGAGATGAACTAGGTTCAGGATCCCTATCTATAAATCAGCCAGTTAAGGTAATAGCCGATGTAGGGACTGTGTCAAGAATATATATAAATGAAAATAGTAAAGTATATAAGAATACTTCGCTTATATATTTAAAAGATTTGCCAACTTCAGAAAAATATGAAACGCAGATTAAAGGGCGTTTGAAAAAGCAAAATTTACTTCTTGCTGCACAAAAGATGCGTGAAAGTGGAGGGCTTGTATCCGAATATGATGGTATAGTAAATGAAATTTCAATAAATGATGGTACGCAGGTGACAGAAAATAGTGAGATATTATCCATATATACAGATAGTGCAGATACTTTGACGGTATCAATTGATGAGTTGGATATTCAAAATATAGAGGAAGGCCAGAGTGCAAAGGTTACAATTGATGCTATAGAGGATAAGACGTATGATGCAACAGTGGAAAGTATATCTCAAGTAGGTGAAGTGAATAGTGGCGTGACTACATACGATGTGAAACTCAAGGTTGAAGGTGATGAAAAACTAAAAATCGGAATGAATGCCACAGCTGAGATCATAATCGAAGAACGTACCGATATATTACTATTGCCCCTTGAGGCTATACAGTCTACACAAGGAGAGCAGTATGTATGGCTCTATACAGGAACCCTACCTAAGGACCCTGGAGAGGATCCTGGCGAAAGGACTGTTGTAAGCACTGGGCTTTCAGATGATAATTATGTAGAGATCACAGATGGACTCGATACCGACGATAAGGTGGTTATTGTACGTACTAAAACTACTAACACTAATAGACAACAAGGTGGGATGATGGCACCAGGAGGGATGGACATGGGTACACCACGCCAGATGGAGGGCAACACTCCCCAGGGTAGACCGCCATCTGACGGAGCACCATCAGGCGCAGGCCCTCAAGGACAGGGGCGTGACTAGAGTGATTGAATTAGATAGTATAGTAAAGAAATATGAAATGGGTGGCGAAACTGTATATGCACTCAACGAGGTTTCTCTTGAAATAGAGCAGGGAGAATTTGTGGCCATAGTAGGCCCTTCAGGTAGTGGCAAGTCAACATTGATGAATATCATGGGTTGTTTAGATATTGCTGACAAGGGGAGTTATGTGCTGGATGGACTCAATATTGCTGAGTATTCTGAAAAGGGGCTCGCCCAAATAAGGAGCAGAAAGATAGGTTTTATATTTCAAGGCTTCAACCTCTTAGTAAAACTTGATGCGCTGGAAAATGTGGAGTTGCCACTTGTATATCAGGGAGTGAAGGGAAAAGAGCGGAGAATGCGGGCAATTGAAGCACTTAAAAAGGTGGGACTTTCAGATAGAATCCATCATAAGCCGACTGAACTTTCTGGCGGACAGCAACAGCGAGTGGCGATAGCAAGGGCACTTGTGACCCAGCCTTCGCTCATACTTGCAGATGAACCTACAGGTAATTTGGATAGTTCCACTGGTAAGCAGATAATAACCTTATTTCATGAACTACATAAAAGTGGGAATACAATAGTACTTATTACCCATGATAGTAATGTGGCTGCCGAAGCTGAATGTAGAGTATATATTGAAGATGGCCGAATAAAAAAGAAGGTTTAGGGAGGTGGTAAAATGATTGTACAATCATTCAAAATGGCTATAAAATCAATTGCATCAAATAAGATGCGTTCTTTTCTAACTATATTAGGCGTAATTATAGGGGTAATTGCGGTGGTAGTATTAGTCGCCATTGGCCAAGGTACTACGTCCCAGGTGACGTCCAGTATTGAAGATATGGGCACAAACCTCTTGACTGCCAATATAAGAACCGAGGGAAACAATCCTATCACTATGGATGATCTAAATGAGGTGGCTACGTCTAATGTGTTTATCGCCGGTATTGCTCCGCTAATAAGTCAGTCAGCTACACTAAAAGCGGGAAATATCACCTATGATGAAGCCACTATTGAGGCAACAACACCAGAATACAGTGAAATTAGAAATTATCCAATAGCACAGGGCAGGTTTTTAAAGCAGCCTGATATAGACAATAGAAGTTTTGTAGCGGTGTTAGGTACAGAAGTTGCAGAGGAGCTTTTTGGGACACGAAATGTAGTTGGGGAAGAGATATCCTATGAGGGTTATGTATTTACAATTATAGGTGTATTTGAGGAAAAGGGTAGTTCATCGACAGGATCAAATGACTCAAAAATAGTAATTCCCTTTACATTAGGTGAACGCATACTCTTTCAAAAAGGCATCCGAACATTTTATGCCTCGGCGATTTCAGGTGATGTGGTAGATATGGCCCAGGTATCGCTTGAGAGCTATCTCAACCGTGTATTTGACGATGATACAGATGCATATAGTTTGTATAGCCAATCAGAGATGCTAGATACTTTAAGCGAAACTACACAGACCCTTACACTTATGTTAGGCGGAATTGCTGCCATTAGTTTGCTTGTGGGTGGCATAGGTATAATGAATATAATGCTCGTTTCAGTATCTGAACGTACACGGGAGATAGGTATAAGAAAGGCAATAGGAGCAGCAAGGGAGAATATATTGAGCCAATTTTTAATAGAAGCTTTAGTCATAAGCCTTATGGGTGGATGCTTGGGACTGTTAATTGCATGGACACTTATGGTTATTCTGTCTAAAATAATGGGCATGACTCTTGTGATGTCTACTAGTACGGCACTTTTGGCAGTGTGTTTTTCTTTGATGATCGGAGTTGTATTTGGGCTATATCCAGCGAACAAGGCAAGTAAGTTAAAACCAATTGATGCACTACGGTATGAAGGATAATGTGCGGAAGTTATAATATAGTGATAAAGAGGATCCCGTTCGATATGAATAGGGGTCCTTGTATTTTTTTAAAGTATCGGTATCGGCACAACTATAGCTATCAAAATCTCCCGCTTTAAGTTCAGCAAAGTCTTTTAATTTTGCTTTTTTACCAAGCATCAGAAGTCTATATATATGCTGCCTGACAAGTATCTGCTATTTCAGGTAAACCCCCAAGCCCGTAAATTCATCTAGCCCTAAAAATCATTGGCTATTCCTATATTTTCTGGATTGCCTTTATATGTTCCATCAGTGTAAACAAGATAATCTTTGTTTTCATTTATCGTAAAAGCATTTCCTCCTGATATATAATTT
>JAQVDB010000007.1 GCA_028698525.1 Clostridia bacterium | reverse complement strand
ATGAAAATATCTGATCACTTCTATATTTAGGTTCTCCCATTTCAGCAACTAATTCATATATATCCTGCCTATCGAAATCCTTTATAATAAACTCACTCAAATCAACTATCCTCCATACTATATTACTTCAGCTTTTTAAGTTTTGCAATAAAAAAACCGTCTACCCTATGAATATTCGGATATAAATTTAAAGTCCGTGTCTTTCCAATACCTAATTCATTAGATAGATCGCATAGATAAAAATTATCATTATATTTCAAGAAATCATCAATGATATCTTGATTTTCTTCCCTGTTTATAGTACAAGTACTATAAACAAGGACTCCATTTTCTTTTAAATATTTAGAAGCATTCTTCAGTATCCTTTTCTGAATAGACTTTAACTTTTCAAAATCATCGTATTCTTTATTTATTTTAATATCAGGTTTTTTTCGTATAACACCTAGTCCGGAGCATGGAGCATCTACCAGCACTCTATCATACATCTCTTCTGATCTATCATCCAACGCCAAGGCATCCACAACCTGAGCATCAACAATTTTTATTCCCAATCTAGAACAGTTTTGTTTTACTGCTTTTATCTTGCTTATGTTTATATCCCTAGCAACTATCTGTCCGCAATTCTCCATGAGTTGTGCAATATGAGTAGTTTTCCCCCCTGGGGCAGAACACATGTCGAGTATTTTTTCACCTTTTTGGGGGTTCAACGCCTTTGACACCAACATTGAACTTTCATCCTGAATTATAAATAATCCTGTTTTGTATTCTTCTAGACCTAAAATATCTCCTGCTTTCTCCAACACAAGACTTTCATCATTGTAAAGTCCATCATACACTATTATTCCCTTTTGTTGTAATTTATTTTTTAATCCCTTTTTATCCGTCTTCAAGGTGTTTACCCTTATAGTTACGGGTGCACGCTTATTGCTATCAATACATAATTGTTCAACAAATTCAAAGTCAAACTGATGTAACCATAAATTTAAAATATATATAGGATATGAATACTTTACAGATAGATATTTTATCTTAGATTTTTTCTTGTCAGGATATGATATGTTTGATTTATTTCTGGATATATTCCTTAATACAGCATTGGTAAATCCTGCTGCCTTTTTATTGTATTTCTTAACTAAATTTACAGATTCATCACAGGCTGCAGAATCAGGTACTTTGTCCAAAAATAGAATCTGGTATATTCCTAATCTGATAATATTTAATACTTTAACAGAAACTCCTTTTATGGGTATTTTTGAAAACTTTTTGAACACCAAATCTATAAATATCATATTTTCTAAAGTACCATATACGAGTTCTTTTATGAATCTTTTATCCCTCTCTTCCAATTTCCCGTCATTCAATGCTTTCCACAAAACAGTATTTGAATACTGCTTATCAACAACAATTTTCGTAAGTGCAACCAGTGCTTTATCTCTGGCATAATCTATTTTTAACACCACAAAACTCCTTTTTCAAATTTCACAAAACAATACGTTATCCCAAAATAGGATAACGTATTATTTTAATCTCTATTTCTTAAAGTCATCAATCTCAATAATTGAGCCAACGCAACTGCAGTTGCAGCAACATATGTCAATGCCGCAGCACTTAAAACCTTTTTAGCTTTTCCTACTTCATCCTGAGTTACATATCCGCCAGACGATAATAAGTATATCGCTCTTCTACTAGCATTGAATTCCACCGGTAGAGTAACCACTTGAAATAACACTGCTGCTGAAAATAGAATTATTCCAATATTAATAAACCGCGGATGGATTAAAAATCCCATCAGTATGAATACCCAAGCCAGTTGAGAACCTAGATTAGCCACAGGTACTAAACTGTTTCTAAACAACAAAGGGAAATAACCTGTATTGTGCTGTATGGCATGCCCGGTCTCATGGGCTGCTACACCTAGTGCTGCTATAGAAGTACCTGAATAAACATCTCTAGATAATCTTAACACGTTAGTTCTAGGATCGTAATGGTCAGATAACCTACCTCCTACAAGCTCAATATTCACATTATGTAACCCTTGTGAATCCAGTATAGATCGCGCCACCTGCGAGCCAGTATATCCTTTCAAGCTCCTGTGACGTAAATATCTACTGAATGTACTCTGTACCTTGACTTGAGCATACATAGCAAGCAAAATTGCTGGTATAAGAAAAACCATGCTACTATAATAACCCATAGTTAATCACACCTTTTTTATATTATAAACTTTTCAAACAGAAAACACATCGCCTTTTTTAATGCTATATCCCTTAACAAACTCACTGGAATCCATCTTTATGCTATTTTCCGGCTGTATTTCTTTAATAATTATTTTTCCTCTTCCGGCAGAAACTATGATTCCTTTTTCCACACTGGCTTCCAAAACTTCCCCTGCCCGGACGTTCTCTGTACCATTTTGTGCTATACCTACAGCCCATATCTTCAACCTTTTGCCGTTTTTATAGGTATATGCACCTGGCCACGGATTGAACGCTCTTACCATATTCTTAATATCAACGGCTTTTTTTGTCCAATCTATCAATGCCATATGTTTCTTTATCATTGGAAAATACGATGCGTTATTTTCTTTCTGCTTAACGCCTTTTGCATTTCCCTCTCTTATCAGTTCGATAGTATCTATGAGAACTTGGGCACCCAGAACAGATAATCTATCATGTAATTCCCCGGCCGTTTCGTTTTCCCCTATGCATATGCTTTTTTGCAAAATTATATCTCCTGTATCCAAACCTTGATCCATAAACATAGTAGTGATACCTGTATGTCGATCACCATTTATTATGGCAGCCTGTATTGGCGCTGCCCCTCTATACCGGGGTAGTAAGGAAGCATGAACATTTACACATCCCTTTTTAGGGATATTTAGAATGTTTTCTTTTAATATCTGCCCATATGCTACAGTGACAATTAAATCCGGTGATAGCTGTAACAACGTTTGTTCAACCTCAGCATCACTGACTCTTTTAGGCTGAATTATTCTCAACCCATATTTTTCAGCTAATTTTTTAATAGGAGGCTGTATAATTTTTCTCCCTCTGCCACCTTTTTTATCCGGCTGTGTTACTACACAGGATATATTGTAGCCTTTTGCTATCAATTCTCTGAGACAGGGGACTGAAAATTCAGGTGTCCCCATAAACACTATGTTCATATTATCACTCCTGGTCTTGATCATCTATAGCTTTGTCTATAAAAAGCACTCCATTTAAATGGTCTATTTCATGACAAAGAGCCCTTGCCAGTAAATTTGTTCCCTTTATCGTTAACTGTTTTCCATCTCTGCCCAAAGCTTTTACTATTACAGCAGATGGCCTATCTACCTTTTTTGCCACTCCCGGAATGCTCAAACACCCTTCCTCATCTATCTGGCTCCCAGAGGATGAGATTATCTCTGGATTTATTAACTCTATCAGACCTTCACCTATATCTATCACCACTGCCCTCTTCAATATTCCAACTTGTGGGGCAGCTAAACCTACTCCATCGTTTTGATACATAGTTTCAGCCATATCATCCAGCAAGGTCAATATCTTATCATCTATTTTATCTATAGCCCTTGATTTTTTCCTTAATACTTCTTCCCCGTATTTCTTGATCATTCTTAAAGCCATAAAGAACCTCCCGAATCACATTATGTTTTGAGGATTTATATCTATATTAATAAATACCCCTTTTTTCTTATAATAATTAAAATATTTGTCACTTATTTTCCTTAAAACCTCCAAAGAATTATTGATATCATTTGTCTTTATCAATATCTGCCATCTATACATACCTTTTATTTTGGGAATAGGAGCTACAGATGGTCCCAAAATAATTATATCATCTTTACCGGTTAAATATTTAAAAAATGAATTAAGAATTTTATATACTTCCTGTATCACATCAATCACACACCGCTCATCTTTGCCTCTTACTATTATATTTATAATTTCCATGAAAGGTGGATATTTAAAAGCCTCTCTATAAACTATCTCTTGTGAATAGAACTTCTCATAGTCATGGTCTGTAGCAGCCTTTAAGCTATAATGATCAGGTTGATAGGTCTGAACTATCACTTCTCCTTTTTTAAAACCTCTTCCAGCCCTGCCCGCCACCTGGGTTATAAGTTGGAAAGTACGTTCAGCAGAACGAAAATCAGGAAGATTGATTGAAACATCGGCCGCTATAACCCCTACAAGAGTTACATTAGGAAAATCAAGTCCTTTTGAAATCATTTGAGTTCCTATAAGAATATCGATTTCTCCTCTTCTAAATTTAGAGAGTATTTTATTATGTGCTCCTTTACCCCGAGTAGTATCCACATCCATCCTAGCGATTCTCGCATCTTTAAAAGCGTTTGCAGTAAATTCCTCTACTTTTTGTGTGCCTATTCCAAAATATTTAATATAATTACTTTTACATTGTGGGCATACTCGCGGGCTATTTGCAGTATATCCGCAATAATGACATTCCACCTTTCTGGTATCATTATGATATGTTAAGGTTATTTCACAATTTTTACACTTCATTACATAACCACATTTTCTACAGCTAACAAAAGTTGAATATCCTCTTCTATTCAAGAACAGAATCACCTGTTCTTTTCTTTCCAGCCTATCTTGTATATTATAATAAAGTTTGCTGCTAAATATTGATCTATTGCCAGCTTTAAGTTCTTCCCTCATATCCACAACATCCACATGTGGCATAGACCTTCCATTTATTCTCTTATCCAGCTTAAATAGGGTATACTCACCTTTCAACGATTTATAATATGATTCCAATGAAGGTGTAGCACTTCCTAATACCAAAACAGCATTTTGCATCTCCGCTCTTTTTTCGGCAACCTCTATTGCGTCATATCTGGGATTTGTGCTGGATTTGTATGTATTTTCATGTTCTTCATCTATTATTATCATACCTAATTTATCGAAAGGAACAAATATTGCTGATCTTGCCCCTATTACTATAGAAACTTCTCCCGTTCTGATTTTTTCCCACTGATCATATTTCTCCCCTTCCGATAATGCGCTATGTATTACACCTACGATATCTCCAAATCTGGATCTGAATTGGGTGATCATCTGGGGAGTTAGGGATATTTCAGGCACCAGCACTATAACCTGCTTGTTATTGTTTATAGCTTGTTGGATGGTCTGAAGATATATCTCTGTCTTTCCACTTCCAGTTACTCCATGGATTAGGTACTTATTGCACCTTCCTTTATCTAGTTGAGAAGCTATGCCATCGATTATATGTTTTTGTTGACAAGTCGGCCTTTTAGGTAAATCCCTTTCGTAAGAGATGCCTAAAAAAGGATCTCTCTCAACGTTTACTTTCTCTACATTTACTAGACCTTTCTTGATCATTGAGTTTAATGAAGAATATACGCTGCTTCCCACTATTTCCCTCAACTGTCTTTTTGAAAGCATCTTATGTTTTTTTAGTATATCAAATATTCTTCTTTGTACATTTGCCCTAGACGAAATATCTTGTTCACATGCGTCATCAGTTAACTCCACTACTTCTATATATTTGTTTTTTGTCTTTTGAAAGGTCTTATAAAAAAAATCTATTATTCCTTCTTCTTTAAGTTTATACAATATTCTATCAATATCTTTAAATCCGGTTTCTCTAGTGATAGTCTTTATGCTGACAGGCTCTTTCTTCTTAATAAGATATTTTATTACACCCTTGTCCTGTTCATTAAATTTATCAAATTTATTCTTATCTATAGATAAAAATTTTACATGTTTATCTGATTTTATTTTGATACAGGATGGTAACATAAGCATTATCGCTTCATTTAATGAACAAAGATATTTTTTAGATATCCATTTTGCCAATTTTATGCTGAAAGGCAGAAGGAGGGGCATCTCATCAGTCACTGAAATAATCTCTTTAACCTCTTTTATGTTGATATCATCTATGTTATCTCTCATACCTATTACATAGCCTTCATATACTTTGTTGCCCATTCCAAAAGGAACTAACACACGTACTCCCTCTGACACTTTACCGATCAACTGATCTGGTATAGCATAGCAAAATACTTCGCTATTCCCGGTATATTTCAATCCAATAACTATATCTGCATATTTTTTAAAGGACATTATCCATCTCCTTACCGAAAAAATCCCGAATATTAATATAAAGCGTACACTGTACGCTTTATATTAATATTATCTCATCAATTATTATATCCGCAAGATGTCTTTTAGCCATTTTAGGGATATCTAAAACATCACCGTTTCTTTTGATAATTTTAACTATATTGGTATCCGAAGCAAAACCTGCATCAGGGTTGCTTATATCATTCGCTACTATTAAATCAAGATTTTTCTTGTCTATTTTAGCTTTGGCATTACTCATTAAATCTTGGGTTTCAGCTGCAAACCCTATCAGCTTTCTATTACCTTTAACCCTACCTAGTTCAAGTAGTATATCAGGATTCTTTACCAGATCTACAGTCATATAATCTTCCGTTTTCTTTATCTTGTTTGCATGGGTGCGTACAGGCCTGTAGTCTGAAACAGCCGCAGTTTTTATTATTATATCAAAATCTTTATATAACCCCATCACCTTTTCATACATCTCAATAGCAGTTTCTACTCTTATTACCTTTTGAATACCTTCGGGAGATGATATATTTACCGGTCCAGAAACTAATACTACTTGCGCACCTCTTTTAATCGCCGCTTCAGCAATAGAATATCCCATCTTACCGCTAGATGCATTGGTAATAAATCTTACAGGATCAATATATTCCCGGGTGGGCCCTGCAGTTATCAACATTTTTTTGCCTTTCAAATCCTGTTTTCTCCTGATAACCTTGAGTATATATTGGATGATGGTATCCACATCCGGCATTCTTCCCTTACCCTGATCACCACAAGCCAATCTGCCTGAATCAGGTTCCAATATAAGATATCCCATATTTCTTAATTTAGTCAAATTTTGCTGAAAAACTTTGTTTTCAAACATATTGGTATTCATTGAAGGAACCAATATAACCTTTGCCTTGGTAGCCATCAGAGTGGTTGTCAAAAAATCATCGCAAATACCGTTAGCTATTTTACTTATTATATTTGCCGTAGCAGGCGCCACTATAAATAAATCTACTTTTTTAGCCAGTGATATATGGGCAACATCCCAATTATCAGGTGTATCAAAAAGATTTTGTATCACTCTATTTCCTGATAGGGTCTGAAGAGTGAGGGGTGTGATAAATTTTGCCCCCGATTCAGTCAACACGACATTTACTTCAGCGTTCATTTTTTTTAATTTGCTAACTAAATCTGCTGATTTATATGCAGCTATTCCTCCTGTCACACCTACTGCTACATTTATACCTTCTAACATTTGTAAGCCACCATATTTATTTTATTCCTTCTTTAGTTCTCTCATATCCGATCTTGCCTGCATTTATTTCATGAATAGCTATAGTAACCGGTTTGTTAGAATCTACATCGATGAGTTTAGGCTCTCCATCTATTAGTTGTCTGGCCCTTTTGGCAGTTTGCACTACTAATGTATATCGACTATCAGCCTTGCCTAATAATTCTTTAATGGTAGGATATATCACGATTCAAAAACCTCCTTCAAAATCCAAATATAGTCCTTTGTTTCGATCCACCCTGCATTTTTCAGCAATTATTATTGCATTTATCTTTTCCACAGCATTTTTTACTTGATCATTTACCACAACATAATTATATCTTTTAATAAAGTTTAACTCTCTATAAGCATGCTCAAAACGCTTGAGCACCTGTTCCTTGGTCTCTGTCCCTCTATTCACTATTCTCTTTTTCAGTTCTTCCATGGAAGGAGGAAGAATAAATATAAATACCCCATCTTCATACTTCTCTTTAACCTTTAAAGCACCTTGAATATCTATCTCTAGTATAATATCGTTACCGTCTAATAATTGTTTTTTTACATAAGGTTTCGGTGTCCCATAATAGTTATCATAAACCTTAGCGTACTCTAAAAATTCACCTTCTACAATCATTTGCTCAAACTCTTC
Organism: Clostridia bacterium; assembly: GCA_028698525.1. Classification (NCBI taxonomy): domain Bacteria; kingdom Bacillati; phylum Bacillota; class Clostridia; species Clostridia bacterium. Next base: position 37,131 of record JAQVDB010000007.1, on the reverse strand, counting down.
TTTTGATCTGAAAAAATAATTAACCCCTTCTACTTCTCCAGGCCTAGGATCCCTTGTAGTGGTAGAGATAGATAATTTTAAGTCTTTATTTTTTTTCAAGAGTTCCCTACACACCGTGCCTTTTCCAGCACCCGAAGGACCGGATATTACTAAAAGAAGACCTCTCTTTTTCATGTTTCACCTATTCCTCTTTCTTGTCCATTTCTAAAGCTTGGCTTGAATCTTTGCCAGACAATCTATGAGCAACTGTTTCAGGCTGAACAGCAGAAAGGATAATATGATCGCTATCGGTTACTATTACTGCCCTAGTCCTCCTGCCATATGTAGCATCTATTAACATCCCTCGTTCTCTAGCCTCCTGAATTATCCTTTTTATTGGAGCAGATTCAGGGCTCACAATCGCCACCAGTCTGTTGGCTGAAACAATATTGCCAAAACCGATATTTATTAATTTAATATCCATGGTCAATCCTCCATTCAATTATTCTATATTCTGTACCTGTTCTCTGATTTTAGAAATTTCACTTTTTACATCTACTACACATCTTGAAATAAAAATATCGTTTGCTTTTGAAGCTATTGTATTAACTTCTCTATTCATTTCCTGTACTATAAAATCAAGCTTTCTACCCACTGGTTCGCTGGAATCCAAAGTTTTGTCCAATTGATTCAAGTGACTGTATAATCTTGTTATCTCTTCGTCTATATTTGCTCTATCTGCAATTATGGCTACCTCTTGCTCTAGTCTGTCAGCATCCAGTTGTTTTATGTCTACTAATTCCCTTATTCTTCCCTCCAATTTTTCTTTATAATATTGTGGAACTACACTTGCTCTTTCCTCTATTTTATTGACAATATCCTTAATAATTAAACATCTTTTTTTGATATCATCATATAATTTTTCCCCTTCTACTTTCCTCATCTCGATAAGTTGTTCCAAAGCCTTATCTAACCCTATACTAAAAACTTCTTTCAATACATCTTCGTCTTCCTTTTGATTTTCCAGGACTATTACATCCGACATAGAAGCAATATAGGTGTTTGTGACATCATCTTTTATCCCTAACTCATCAGACAATAGCATTAACTTAGATAAATACTCTTTTGCAAGTTTTAAATCTACAAAAACGGCTTTGTCAGTTTGCTCTATATTTCTATATGTAGTGTAAACCTCTATCCTTCCCCTGTATATGCGCTCCTGTATCATACTCCTTATATGTTCTTCTAAAAACACAAGTGTTTTTGGTAACTTTATATTGATATCTAAATATCTATGATTAACCGTCTTTAGCTCTATGGAAACTTTTCGCGTTCCGGAAACATATTCTCCTCTGCCATAACCTGTCATGCTTTTTATCATTAAGATATTCATCCTTCCGTTTATATAGATAAACGAACAATCAGCTTAAAAATAAGTTTCAATTTTTAAACACATATATGTAGCGAAAATAACTATATTCCCTACAAATACACAATAAAACAAGATTATTGACGAATTGCTATATTTATTATAATAAAACTAGTCTATTATAGTATTATAGCATAAAAACAAAATTATTAAAGTTTTTTCAACCATTTTCCTTTTTTTCAATTATACAATATATGGAAATGGCCATTTATTGCATAAAAACTTTATATGCCTTATATGCCATATATATATCACCTTTACTTGCAAGTTCATAAGGTGAATGCATGCTGATAAGGGGCACGCCACAATCAAGTACTTCCATGCCATAGTTAGCCATGAACATAGCTACAGTTCCTCCGCCTCCTTGATCTACCTTGCCTAATTCTCCTGCTTGCCAGACTACGTTGTTCTCGTTGAACATTCTCCTGACTTCCCCTACAAATTCAGCATTTGCATCACTTGAACCGGATTTCCCTCTTGCACCGCCATATTTACTCATCGCAATTCCTTTACCTAGATAAGCTGAGTTGTTTTTTTCGCTTACATCACTATAGTTAGGATCATATGCACCTGATACATCTGCTGATAACGCTTTTGAATTGGCAAGACATTGTTTTAATTCAAACTCATTGTAGCCCCCAGAAGAACTTTTTTTCATTCCAGCCACAAAGTTTTCCAATATTCTTGACTCCATGCCGGTATTCCCCATACTGCCTATTTCTTCTTTATCAGCAAAAAAAGCTAATGCGGTATATTCAGGAATGTTAATATCTAATAATGCAATAAGAGAAGTATATGCACATACCCTGTCATCCTGTCCATAGCCTCCCACTATACCCCTATCAAACCCTACATCTCTAGCTCTAAAGGCAGGCACAAGCTCTATTTCTGCGCTTATAAAATCTTCTTCAACTATGCCATATTCTTGATTCAATATGTTCAATATGCTAAGTTTCATCCTGTCCTTAATTTCTTCATCATCAGTAAAAGGAATACTCCCTATTATAACATCTAGCCCTTCTCCTGTTACTACTTCTGTGGCCTTCTTGTTCATTTGATCTTTTGCAAGATGAGGCAGTAAATCGCTGATATAAAATACGGGATCAGCTTTATTTTCACCTATAGAGATATTAACTTTCTCACCATCATTTTTAATTACTACCCCATGGAGTGAAAGAGGTATAGTTGTCCATTGATATTTTTTAATACCTCCATAGTAGTGTGTATCTGCCATAACCATTCCATCTGCTTCATAAATTGGATTCTGTTTTAAATCCAATCTAGGCGAATCAATGTGTGATGCAATAATTCTCAAGCCTTCCTTTAACGGCCTCTTTCCTATAACTGCCGCAGCCACAACTTTATCCCTGTAGTGCACATACACTTTATCTCCTGCCTTTAGGTTTTTTCCCTCTCGTTCATATTGTCCAATGCTGCTAAAACCATTTTTATTTAATTCATCTGCTATGTACGCAGCGGCTTGTCTCTCAGTTTTTGCGGCATTTAAAAAGTCTTTATATCCTTCACAAAACTCCATGGCTTTTCGTTTTTCAACCTCGGAAATCACATCCCATACATACTCAGTTGAATAAGATAACTTTTTCTGTAAATTTTTTATAGAACTCTGCTTTTTCATTATATAAACCTCCTTGTTCAGTTCATTAAAATAAACTATAAATCTATCAATATCCCATTTGTTAATATTGCTGTAAAGCTATCAACTATATAATATCACTAATACACTCTTTTTTATGTATATATTTTGTTTTTTTGATTAATGGTTAATATATATCAGTCTCACTTATGTGTCAAGCCTTGACTTCATTTAACATTAATAATAAAATTTATTTATCATACCTTTAAGGTGGTAGATATAAAATGATAGATTATCATATACATTCTAATTTCTCTGTTGATTCGTCTATGGAAATGGAAACTGCATGTGCAAAAGCTATAGATTTAAAGCTGGATGAAATAGCTTTTACCGATCATATAGATATAGATTATCCCGATCCGGACTTCATATTTGACCTGGATATATATGATTATCTCAATCAAATACAAAAAATACAACAAAAATATAAAAATCAGTTGAAAATCAAAAAAAGCATCGAAATAGGACTACAACCACACGTACTGTCTGAAACAAATGATAAAATATCCGGTTTTGAATTTGATTTTATAATTGCATCCGTCCATGGCGTATCCAAGACTGATATGCATAATGGTGATTATTTCAGAACAAGGGATCAAAAACAAGGATATATCGAATATCTGTTCCAGCTTTTTGATATGTTGCAAAATTTCAATAATTATGATGTGCTGGGCCATTTTGATATAATAAGACGATATAGCGACCGGAAAACTTCATTGTATGATATAGATAAATGCAGACCGATAATAGACCAGATACTTAATCTGCTAATTAAAAAAAATAAATGTCTAGAAATCAACACTTCCGGGTTCAGGTATGGAATAAATTCTATAATGCCTGATATAAATATCCTAAAGAGGTATAAATATCTAGGCGGTAAACTGATTACCGTAGGTTCTGATGCCCACTTGCCTGCACAAATAGCTTATAATTTCCAATATACTTATAAAACAATTAAAAAAGTAGGATTTAATTATATAACTACATTCGATAAAAGAACACCGGTACTCAAGGCTATATAACCTATTCAAAGCTGTCTATTTTATCTAGCAGCTCTTCTGAATATTTTTTAACATCCTTGAGAGTCTGTCTGTTTACAGATTTCCCTACTCTAAAAGTTTTAGATGATATAATTTGTCCATTCTTCTTGGCTATCTTTTCATTCATGGTCGAAATCGCTCTTTGGCCTCGCTGGGTTGCCATGGTAACATATGTTACTACTTTTTTCCCGGCAAAGCTATACACTCTATCAATAAATGCATTCACAAACGCAGCAGGTAAACTTGCCCATACAGGACCGCCAATAATGATGATATCGTATATGGACAAATCTTTATTTATATCCCTTATATCTATGCTTCTGCCTGTAATAGTATAAAAAATGCTTTTTATCCATCCAACATGCTGGGCTGACTTTATTCTGAAAATATCAACATCATGGCCTTTTTCTTTAAATACTCTATACATCATCTGTGCTACTTTCTGCGTTTTCCCCGTTTTTGTATAATACACCACAAGTATGTTCAAAATAATATCCCCCCATTAAATTATATTTCCTATTTATAAGAAAATATTCTGTCTTTAACCCTCCCATAAAATCCTTATTTTTAAAATATCTATTACCTACACTGTTGTTTTGATGCAAACAAAACCTTATCAGGTATTTATTTGAAATTGATTATCTCTATTATACTATTTATAACTCAATAAATCACAACCTATTTTCACCACCTCCATCCCCTATATCACAAATATAAAATGAAGGCTTGTACCCTATTTTGTTCAGGTAATTTTCACCTGCTTTTTCAATGAACTCATCTACCGTATCCTACTTTACAATGTCAATAGTGCATCCTCCGAAACCTGCTCCCGTCACCCTAGAACCCACAACTCCATCAATCTTTAATGCCTGCTCTACTAATGTATCTAAACTTGATATAACTCCTTCAAAGAATTATGAGATTGTACCATTATTTTACCAAACTCTTTTAAGCGATGCTCTTTTAATATTTGAACGGATTTCACCACTCTATGGAGGATATTGCATAAACCACTGTTCAGCATTTAACTTTATAGGTATCACTCTGTGATTTTGTCTTGCCGGATGATCAATTCTTCCGGGATAACCTACATTTTCTAAACATAGAACACATTTAGGATAGACAGTCTGTTTCAAGGAGCTAGCAGCAGCTATGGATTTTGAGTCTTTTTCTGGCTTTGATGAATTTATTGTTATTTCTATACCCCCGTATTTGGTGGACGTTTTCCAATGTAGGGATAATATCCCACTTTCCAAGCATATTATTTTTATAAGCAAACTGCAGCAAACGTTCTACTTCAAAAGTAGCATCAACTTTCTTCATTTATGGCAACTCCTCCCTTTTATAGATACACATGAAGATCTTTTTATTAAATTGGTATCTAGTATTATTTTTTTATATAAAGTTTTATCACTTTCACCTAAAATCATATTAAGCAACAACTTAGCCGATGTAAGGCCTAATCTAAACATTCCCTGGTCTACTGTGGTCAATTTAGGTTCAATGATCTTGGAAATTATAATATTATCAAAGCCGATAATCGAAAAATCTTCCGGTACTTTAAATCCCAACTGCTTTGCTGCATTTATAGCACCTATTGCCATCCAATCATTACAGCAAAATATTGCTGTAGGTGGATTTGGTTTTGTGAGCCTTTGTTTTACAACATTTGATATATTTAATATAGCAAAAAATAAAGCTGTTGTTCTTTGAAAGAACAACAGCTTTATTTATCAGGAATCAAGTTCTGCTTTTGAGAGATGTTTTTGCTTTATAGTATATAGTCTATTCAATGTAAATAACACAATAAGCAGCAATGCTACTGAAAATACAAGAGTCAATACAGCATTTTGAGTAACACCGGCAATAATATATCCAATAGCGCTGACTATTGCAACTGTTGTAGCATAAGGAAGTTGTGTAGCTACATGATCTAAATGATGACAAGATGCACCTGTGGAAGAGAGGATTGTGGTATCTGATATTGGCGAACAATGATCTCCATAAACCGCACCAGCTAATACTGATGAAACTACAGGAACTAATATTTCAGGGTTTGTTTGAAGTGCTATAGGTATAGCTATAGGTAACAAAATCCCAAAAGTACCCCAAGATGTACCAGTTGAAAAACCAATAAACCCAGCTATTACAAATAATATGGTAGGCAGCACCCAAGCCGGTATACTATCACCAACTGCCGTTGCAACAAAGCCTCCTGTATTTAAGTAATCGGAACCACATACTCCACCAATAGCCCAAGCAAGCATAAGTATTGTAAAAGCAGGTACCATTGATTTTATCCCTTCAACAAAAGAATTCATAAAATCACCGAATGTCATTATCCGTCTCGGTATAAATAAAACTAAAGTAAGCAATATCGCTAAAAAGCCACCATAAACTAGTGAGGTAGCTGCATCTGTATCCCCAAAGGCTTGAGCTATAGTCTTGCTCCCTTCGAAATATCCTCCTGTATAAAGCATACCTATTATGGAAAAAACTATCAGCCCTAGTATAGGAATAATCAAATCAAGAGTTTTGCCTTTATCCGATACTTTGATATTATCTAAATCGTCTCCAGGTGTAACTGCATCCCTTTCTTCTTGCAATTGCCCTTTTTCTATAGCCCTCTTCTCAAATTTAGCCATAGGGCCATATTCAAGATTGGTTAAAGCTATATACACAACCATTATAATAGTTAACCATGCATATAAATTGTATGGTATGCTCTGCATAAAAATATTAAAACCGTTTAATCCTTCTGCAGATTCGTTTATGTTTGCCACTACAGCAGCAGCCCAGCTTGAAATAGGTGCTATTATGCATATAGGCGCAGCTGTACAATCTAAAAGATAAGCAAGTTTAGCTCTGGATATCCTATACCTGTCAGTAACAGGTTTCATAACTGTACCCACTGTCAAACTGTTAAAATAATCGTCAATAAAAATGATTAATCCTAAAAGTGCTGTAGCTAATTGTGCTCCTGCCCGAGTCTTTACCTTTTTACTAGCCCATTCACCATAGGATTTTGAACCGCCTGCAGCAGTAACAATAGCTATTAACCCCCCTAACAAACCCAAAAATATAAGTATTGCCATGTTCCAGCTATCACCGGCTTTATTTATTATGATATCGAACGAAGTTGTAAATGCATTCACTATATTAAAATTAGTATAGATTAGTGCTCCTGAAAAAATCCCAATAAAAAGAGAAGAATATACTTCTTTTGTAGTTATAGCCAAGCCTATGGCAATAATAGGAGGAAGCAACGACAGCCAACCAAATTCCATATAATTAACTCTCCTTTCAGATAGAATAAAAAAACAACTGAGTAATGCAACTAGTTGTTTTCTGATGCACCTCTTGTCCAAGAGTGAGATAGCTCCTCATCAAGAACCAGACAAGCTTTCTTGATGACAGTTATATACCTTTTAGACATATAACCAGCATGAAAATATCGGGTATATCTTCATACTTCGGCACCTATCCCTTTCAGCTTTAATCATCGTGACCCACACTCCTAAAGATTACTCATAAGAGGTGCTCCTCTACCTCATCTTTTAGATGAGGTAAATATTTAGTTTTTTTAATTATAACATACAAAAATACGGTTTTCAACGATGTAAAATCGTTGAAATATTTACGAGTTTTGCCTATAATCAAGGCGGGTTTCTTCTGTATGATTGGAAATGGTTTTTATGTAATCCAGTATGGGCTTTAATCTTTCAAAAAAAACAACTATCAAATCTCCGGGCAAAGCATTTGATACTGCATATCTTAAAGCATCGGTCTCTCTCAAGATAATATTTATATCCCTGGACTGCCTACCTGCATATTTAATCCCGGTTTCCAATATCTTTGCTATTTCTCCTGGCTTTCTCCCTCTCTTATATATATCCTCTTTGATTATAATTTTATCAAATATTCCACCACATACCCTGCCGATCTCAAGTACAATATTATCCGGCCTGTCTCCAGGTACACCAATAATGCCTATCAATCTACTGGCTCCCATTTTTTTTAGCGCCTTTCCCACTTGCTTGTATCCATCTATATTATGTGCATAATCAACTACGACCCTAAAATCTTTAATATTATATAAATTAAATCTACCAGGATTTTGATATTCATCTGTATAAAAAGTTTTTAATCCCTTTTCAATTATGGAAATTGGTATGCCCAAACCAAAACAAGCTGAAACTGCAACAAGACTATTTTGTACATTATATTGCAACTTCCCATTATAAGTAGCTGGAATTTGCTTTACTTCTATAACCTGAATATTGTTTTCCCCTTTATTTATATTTATATACCCGTCTTTTATATGTACTGATATCCCACCATTGACAGCATGCTTTTTTAAAATCAAATTTTTATTATTGAGTGAAAAATATATGATATCAGCCGAAGTTCTCCTTGACATTTCTAGTGCCATATTATCATCAGCATTTAAAATTGCGTAGCCATTTTGCTTAATCGATTCTATCACCAAACTTTTAATAAATATCAACTCTTCTAAAGTCTGTATATCATCGGTGCCTATATGGTCATTAGAAATATTAGTGATAACTCCTATATCACTAATATCGTATCCTAAACCTGCCCTCAGTATTCCACCCCTTGCTGTTTCTAACACTGCCATATCTATACTTCTATCCATTAATACAGTACGCGCACTTTCCGGTCCTGTGGTATCTCCTTTTAATATACATTTCTCATTAATATAGATACCTCCAGTGCATGCTAATCCCACATTAAGCCCACTAGTCCTTAATATATGTGATATCATTCTTGCAATAGTGGTCTTTCCATTTGTACCAGTAATAGATATGATAGGTATGGAATGTTTAGACCCATAAGGAAAAAGCATATCCAATATTGTCCTTGCTACATTGCGACTTTTGCCTCTATTTGGATAATGATGCATCCTGATTCCTGGACAGGCATTTACTTCTATTACTGCACCACCAGTTTCGGTTATTGGTCTACTTATATCAGGAGCAATCAAGTCTATTCCTGCAATATCCAATCCTATTATCTTTGCAGCTCTTTCCGCTATATCAGAATTTATAGGATGTATTTTATCTGTACAATCATAAGCAATCCCTCCAGTACTCAGGTTTGCATTATCCTTGAGCTTTATTTTTTGGCCTTTTTTAGGAATAGAATGGGTGTTTAGACCCTGCCTTTTCAATATATCTAAACTAATGTCGTCTAATTTTATTTTTGTAAGAGGCTTTTCATGTCCTTCTCCTCTTGTGTTGTTTTTGTTCTCCTGTTCCACAAGCTGTTTGATTGTACTTTTTCCATCTCCTATTACAAATGCAGGTACTCTATTGGAAACTGATATAACTTTATTTCCCACTACTAATATTCTATAATCCTTTCCATCTATAAATTTTTCTATCAATACATCCTGATCATATCTTTTTACCAACCTAAAAGCCTGTATTAGCTCCTGATCAGTATTAATGTCAACCCGAACTCCCTTTCCCTGATTGCCTGTTCTAGGCTTGACCACAACAGGATATCCAATTAAATTCGCAACATCTATAGCCTGATCCTCATCTGTTACAATCTGGCCTTCTGGAACAACTATTCCGTTTTGGCTGAGCAATTCTTTGGATAGATATTTATCACATGATATATCCACAGAAATACAACTTGTATTATCTGTTATTGTACTTTCAATTCGTTTTTGATATTTACCATATCCTAGTTGAAACAAACTATCGTTACCAATTCTTATAACAGGTATTCCTCGTTTTGTTGCTTCTCCAATTATAGCAGCAGTGCTTGGCCCCAGCTCATATTCTTTTACTTTGCTTTGTATTAGTTTAAGCTTTTTTTCTAATTCTATAGTTTTATTGCTGATTATTGACTCCACAATATCAACAGCGAGCATCCCTGATTGTCGGGCAGCTATTTCCGAAACATGTCCGAAAATTATATTGTATATTCCATCACCGATTTCCCGTGCCTTTCCAAACGAAATATCGTAACCTAATATATTCTGAATCTCTATAGAAATGTGCTCTATAACATGTGCAATATATGTACCCTCTTCCAATCTCTCTACAAATCCTCCAGCATACCCCTTTGAACAACGATGGTCTTTTAATCCTGGAAGATATTCCAAAATAGTTTTATTAAAACCTTTTATGTTTTTAGTAACTAAATCCTTATATTTTTGTAAGTCTATCACCATCTTTGTAACAGGTCTGTAGCTATAAATATTTCTATTATTATAAGATTTAATCTCTAGAACTTTCATGTTCTCCTCCTATTATTGGCATTTTATTAAACAAATCAAATCTATATCCAGATGGCAATACATGCATGGTGATATCTGTTATTGCAAGCATTTGATCCGGTTCTAATTCTGATACATTGGTATGACTTATATTTCTTCCATCTACAACAGTTACCGCCTGTGAACCTATTACTTCAAATATTGCAGTATCATCTACTATCACAGCCGTATCTTCATCTATCCCCACCCCTATATTATCAGGATTTTGAGCTATGGCTCCTAAAAGCCTTCCCACTCTTCCTCTTTGAGCAAAATGTTGATCAATAATAACTTTTTTTATTATACCTAGGCCCGGAGCCATCTTTATAGTACATTTTTGTGGCGAGTTGTCATTGGGCCCTGATATTATCATGTTATCACTCATAGCTGACGCACCAGCGCTAGTTCCTGCTATTATGACTCCTCTTTTATACGCCCGATGCAGCTCATTGATGAGAGAAGTACCCCCTAGCAAACTGCTTATTCTAAGTTGGTCTCCCCCTGTAAAAAAAATTGTGGTACTTTTTCTCACCCTTGCTATTTTAGTCCTATCATTTGCATCTGTCCTAGTATTTATGTCTATAAATTCTACATGACCTGCACCTAAACTTCCGAATATATCCATATAATCTTTTCCTATATCTATAGGATTTTCAGTTGCTGCAGTTATTATAGAGATCCTGGATTTTTCATTCCCTGATAGCTCTATTATTTTTTTTAATATTATGCAATCCCTTTTTTTATCTTCAGCCCCTCCTATAATTACCAACTTACCTTTTACCTTTTCTTCCACATTATCACTCCATTTTTATTATGTTTTTATTTTTTCATTTTATGAAAGTATTATTCAAGGTAAAAAGAAAAACCGGCATTTTGCCGGTTTAACAATTATAATTTCACCTTCTTTATCTACACACTTTACATATATAGCATTCATACATTCTTCTAACTTTTCTCTATCCTGTATAAATTCGAAGAGTATTTTATCTTCTTTCTTAACATTAAATTTAATGCTTAAAAGCTTTCCACTTCCTTTAGCTCCCTCTTCTTCTCCCAATAAAAATTTTGCATAGCTAATCCTCCCAATAAAATTATCATATTCATCTACTGCCAACATAGAGTTCTTTTTTGCTTTAGAAAATATATCTTCCTCGTCAATTTTATCAACTTCTATAATGGAGTTGTCAAACACAATTTCTACGGCATAACCATATAATCCTTCTATACCCTTTATGCTCAAATCCATAATCATATTATCTCTATCATTGATTATCTTTATTTCCAACTCCGGGAATTTATCATTTAAATCAGGACAAGATGCGGCAGATATCAAAAACATTAGTGTTATCAATAAAATAGATAACATTAACATCTTGATTCTATTTTTCATAAACCTATTCCTCTTTGAATTGCTTACCATAATTTCTAGTAACATTTACTATATCGTAAATATCAATTAAATTATTTGCATCGTAATCCAGCTCTGGAAGCCATCTCTCATCCGTAGGCTTGCTCCCATACGCATATCCGGCTTTTACACAATCGGAAATATCTATTATATTATCACCATTTAAATCCCCGGGTATTAGATCCACATTTAATGCAACATGCCTATCAACTATATTTACATTAATTATCTTTTTTAAATATCCTCTTTTAGCTATGTCCAATTTATATTTACCTGGTTTTACCTTTTCAAGCATAAATGTACCATCTAGTCCTATTTTTGCAGTCCTATTTTCTGCTACAAGCTTAACACTAGTATTGCTATTATTAGTTCTTTTAGCATTAATTTTGCCGTTTATATCGTATACTGGATTTATATAGAAATTCATATTGTGAGCATTTGTAGGAATTCTGCTGTTGTCAAGAGATGTAATAATATCAGCATTTATAAAATTAAATACTGTGCCTCCCAATTTTAAAGGTTTGAACTTTATCTTTGATATACATTCACCATCACAAAGATAATTAATATTGTCGTCATATATTTTTATCATGTATTCTATTATGCCCTTTTCTTCATCTATCACGTTATAGCCAGGTACTTTTTTTACTTTTGATGATAAATGTTCAGGAACCTGGATCTCTTGAAATTTTAAAAACTCTGGGTCATAGCTTATTTTAAATCCCACCATGTTAGGATATTTTGTCATCCCTGTTTTCACATCAAGGTAAAAATCGTAATTATCATATACCTCTTCTTCTATCTCCATATACATATGTCCGCAACCTAAAAAACTATTTCCCTCTCCTTGCTCCACTATTATATTGCCAGCTCTATCAGCAATATTACTTGCATAGAGCAAATACTTCTCACCACCTACCTGTTTTTGAGTAGATAATATAACAGTTCTTTGATCTATAACTTCGATATTATTAATATCAAGATTTGCTATATAATAATTGTTTAAATTAGAAAGAGTTTCATAGGTAATATCCTCATCAAATTCAACCTTTATCTTTTCATTACCCATAGTGCTTATCTCTGCTATTCTTGGAGGAGTATTGTCTACATAGATGCTACAATTCTTGTATTCCGCCTGGATTTTAGACCCTTTTTCATCAGCTAACTTCACATCGATTAATATAAAATCTCTCTTTTTAAAATCGATATTATCTATTGCCTTAACATCTACCGTAGCAATAGTGGTTGTCCCAGAAAATCCATTGGATTCACCTAGAAAAGATGCCACATAGGTTATTTTCCCACCATCTACTACATTATTAACTAGAACAATAGAAGAATCGTCACCATTCATAACCTTTCCAGACGTTATGTTAGTCCCCGGCTGATCAGGTAATGAATCCAATACTTCAAAAGAGTAATAGTTATAGAGCATATTAAACTCAATTGCATATAAGTTTTCAACATTCTCTGCTATAATTTTTAATTTAAATACATCATCTTTCCTTACATATTCTTTATCAGGTAGAATTTTTATGATAGGTCTATTTTCTTCAGCGGATACATATGGAGGAGCTATAGAAATATACAACACATTTAGAAATGAAATAAGCAAAATTATTAAAGGCAACATCCTCGTCTTTTTTTGCATGCTATCACCTTCCTATTTTATAATTCTAATTTTGCTTATTTTACTATATTCTTTATATTTTGACTTTTTCCTTCTTCATTTTGGCTTTTTTTACAAAAAATAAAAAGCGATGCTTTTTATCATTCGCATCACTTTTTACTTTTTTGACGATTGTACCCATAAATATATGCTATATTTATCAATAACGGTATAATTATAACAGTCACCACACTAACAACTGAAAAGTTATTCTCAAATCTGGTATATAAGGACAAAAAAGGAGACATCCATAGCCTAAAAATAACATTGCCTATATTTAAATTGCTATCAGCAATTTGCCCGGTTGCAATATCGGGCACACTAGCACCATTCGGATTTAACTGTATAGAAGGAAATCCGAAAATCATAAATAAGAAAAAAACCAAAGCAGGAACGGTAACTACTGCTGACGCTATTATACTTTTAATATAGGGCTTATCTTCGGGCTCTCTCCCTCTTGCATCCTTAGAAGCCTGTCTTACTACATCTGACCACATGGCAAGTATATAAGTTATTGTAAAAATCAATAACCCAATAAATTGAGCATTTGAGCTTTTAAAGAGAGTGAAAACTATGGGAATAAGTACAAGTGTCAAAATTACCATTACTAAATGTGTTGCAATCAATCTAATACCAAACTTTATGTCTTCAAGCATAAAAACATAACCTCTCCTTTACACAATATTATTGTCAACCATATTGTTCTTGAACGCAAATATAGCCGCCTGTGTCCTATCGTTCACATCTATTTTTCTGAAAATGTTGGATACATGGTTTTTTACGGTCTTTTCGCTTATAAATAATTCATCGGCTATTTCTCTATTATTCATGCCTTCAGCAATCAATTCGAGAACTTCTCTTTCTCTTCTAGTGAGATTACATTCATCTTTCTCTGTTGTTCTTCTGTTGCTTTTGCTAAATTCTTTTATAAGATATGTAGTCAGATTGGGTTGGATGTAAGTTTCGCCTCTATACACATTTCTTATAGCTTCGATAAGGTGATCCACTTCAGCATCTTTTAGTATGTAACCTTCTGCCCCTACTTTTATTGTCTTCAATAGATATTCCCTGTTTTCATGGATAGTCAGCATTATTATTTTTGATTCACTACCGCTTTCCCTTATTTTTTTTACCGCTTGAATGCCATTCAGCACAGGCATATTGATATCCATGAGCACAACATCAGGCTGACATTTTATACACATATCTACCGCTTCTTTGCCATCTACTGCCTGTCCTATTACTTTAATATCCTTTTCCAGTTCTAGTATCTGCTTTAATCCTTTTCTCATTAAAGAGTGATCGTCAGCAATAAGAACTCTAATATAATTCATAGTTACTCCTCCTTGCATGAGTTTATTGGAATATTGATAAAAATCATTGTGCCTTTTCCTTTCTCCGACTTAATTGAAAATTTACCTTCTAATAGCTCTACTCTCTGTCTCATGCTGTCTAATCCAAAACCGCCAGATTCGTCATCCTTTTTGGGTACATCTTCCGGGATAAAGCCTTTTCCATAATCCCTAATCATTAATATCAAATTGTTTTTGTTAAACTCAAATTTTATGTTAGCCCTATCTGACCCGGAGTGCTTATAGATATTGTTCAGTGCCTCCTGGATGATCCTGAATATAGCCACCTCGCTTACCAGCTTTAATTTGACTTCCTGGCCAATAACGTTGAACTTAGTATCTATACAAGTACGTTCTTGATAGTCATTTATATACCTTTCAAGTGTCGGCATCAACCCTAAATCATCAAGTGACATAGGCCGTAAGTCATATATTATCTTTCTCACTTCCTTTAAACATCCACGCACCAGATCTTTAAGATTGTTCAGCTCTCCTTTAAGCATTGTTATATCTTTTTCAGACAGCTTTTCACACAATTCCGCCTTTAAAACTATATTTGACATCAACTGGGCAGGTCCATCATGTATGTCTCTAGCAACCTTCCTTCTCTCCTCTTCCTGAGCAAGTATTATTTGGGCTGCTAATATTTGCTTTTGAGTAATATCTTCTAAGTGATCACTTATATTGGATAAATTACCTGATAAAAAATTAAATGCTACACCAACGTGTGTTACTAGATCCTCAGATTTTTTAAGTATTTTAGTAGATTTTATCAATCGCTTTTCAAGCTCATTTCTTTTTTTGATCATATGTTGCTCTTTATCCCTTTTCAAAGCGAGCTGAATCTGTAGATTCTGTGCATTATTATATGCATTTTTTATGTCCTTTTCACTGTATTCTTTAAAGTTTTTGCTTACAAGCATCAACTTTCTTCTACTTTGTTTTTCTAATTCATCCAGCCTATCTACTTCACTTATTATCTGTTTAGTCTGGTATTTTAGCAGTTCAAGCTCGTTTTTAAGTTCATAACATTCTTCTCTTGAAGCCTCAGCGATCTCTATTATCTGCTGTTTACTCTTTTCAATTGTATCCAGCGTTCTTTTGATTATATCGTCCAGCTCTTTTATGTTAGGAGTCTTTGTTTTAAAAGACATTTAAATCTCCTTTTCTAAAATAATTTTAATTATAAATATAATATATCCTGATATGAAAATTTAACTTTTATATGCCTAAAAATTAAACATATCCATCAGGATATATTCGCTAAAATCAATAGGTAGTATATTATTTTACAGCTTAAAATACGTATGTTTGAACTAAAATAAGATGTTTAAATAACATATGCTCCAAAGCTATTGATTATAGCATTGAATGCTTTAGTTTCATATTCAGAGCCAGAACGGATAACCGCTCTCCCCTTATAGTTTTTTAATATACCTTCAAGCAGTTCCTTACTCATTATATTAGTAAACAATAAAGGTTTTTTAATCATGCTTTGTATAAAGTTCATCGATTCAATAGCAGTTTCCATTTCTGATGCATCGATAGTTTGAAAATCTAATTCAACTATGTCTCCCTCTGACATAGAAACTTCTTGAACTCTATTTATGTTATCGGACAAATCTTTAGAAACATTTACTTTATTTACAGTGTATTTGTCTATAAGTCGATCATCAAACTCTAAAGTATTATATCCAGATGAAATAAATCGTTTATCAATTTTTCTCTCTATTGCTTTCATGTTAATAACTGCATCCTTAATATTTTTTATGTGTTCAGGACCTGTACCACAACAACCTCCTAGTATTTGTGCTCCTGACTTAACCATCTGCTTTGCAAAATAATACATATCTTCTGGACTCAAAGGATAGTGCACAACTCCATTCTTTAATTCAGGTAGCCCGGCATTAGGCTGGATGATAATGGGTTTATCAGTTATAGCAGCCATTTCACGGGCAATAGGCATGAGCTCAGCCGGTCCTGCAGAACAGTTTACTCCAACAGCATCCACTCCCATCCCGTCTATAACATTTGCAACAGTGCTTGCATCGCTTCCCATCAGAGTCCTTCTGTTATTCTCGAAAGTCATCGTTGCAACGATTGGAAGCTGTGTATTATTTAAAGCGGCATATGCTGCTGCCTTAAGCTCTATCAAATCAGTCATAGTTTCAATATGTATTAGCTCTGCACCGGCTTTTGCACCTGCACATATTTGTTGGGCATATATATCATACGCTTCCTCAAAATTTAGACTACCATATGGTTGATACATCTCGCCTGTAGGCCCTACAGATAATGCAACATATCCTTGCCCATCCATCACCTCTTTAGCGATTTTTACTGCATTAGTATTTATCTCATGGACTTTGTCTTCTAATTTATATTTTTTGAGTTTTATCCTGTTTGCACCAAATGTATTGGTCAACACCACGTCACTGCCTGCATTTTTATACGCAGTGTGTACTTTTTGAACTACAGCCTTGTTGTTTAAATTGTAAATTTCAGGACATTCATTATTCTTTAAACCCAGTTGCTGCAAAAAAGTCCCCATAGCACCATCATATATTATGATTTTATTTTCTTTTAATAGATCCCTAATTTCTTTTATTATCCTCACCCCTTTATATACCAATACTAAAATTGTACTAGAGTATCCTATATTCCGTTCGTCAAGTTTTATTAGCCAAATATTTACAAGCAATTTATTTATCTTGCATACAATCCCCTGCTCGGTGGTTTTAAACTGAACTTTGTAAAAAGTGCATATAGCACCCAAAGATGCGGCTTGATGTTTCGTCTGTAATAAAATATCTAACCGATCGCTGTTTTAATCATGCCTTCCTCGGTTATAATACAGTCCACCGCAAAATCATGCACACCTCGAGGTATGTTTGGGATAATCTGGAATTGGTAGCAGAGTCCTATGGTGTATAGATTAGGACTCTTGTTTTCCATCAGACGATCATAGTAACCACCACCATATCCAACTCTATAACCTCTATAATCGTATGCAATGGCAGGAACCAATGCAAGATCTACCTCTTTTAAATCAACCGGCCTAAAATATTCTGCCTTGGGTTCCAATATTCCCATTGTACCTTTTTCCAACTCTTCCGGAAATTGCTTGAGCTCCGAAAGCTTGATGGTTTTAGCATTGTTATTACATAAAGGTACAATCACTTTCTTGTGGTTTTTCAAACAATATCTTATTAAATCATCCGTCTTTACCTCGTTTTTAAAACTAACATAAGTAAATACAGTCATTGAATTTCTAAAAATTTCATTCTCAATTAAATGTTGAAAAATTTTATCGCTGCTATTTTTCACCATAGCATATGTCATCAAATTCCTTATTTCCTTGATTTCTTTTCTGATATTTTTTTTAACTTTTGCTATCATAATCTCACCAACTACTTTTTTATCATCCTAGGGACTCTGCTGCTTATTCCTGTCAATATTTCATAAGATATTGTATCACATAAATCAGCTAAATGATCAGCAGTAACTTCCAGCCCTCCATCACTTCCTATAATAGTTACAGTATCCCCTATTTGAACGTCATCTATATCAGTGACATCCAACATGCATTGATCCATACATACTCTTCCTATAACAGGGGCTTTAGCCCCATTGACTAACATATAGCCTTTATTTGATAGCAATCTATTGTACCCATCAGCATACCCAACTCTAACGGTAGCAATTTTTGTAGGCTTTTTAGTTGTATAAGTTCTCCCATAGCTTATACTCTCTCCTACAGATGCAGTCTTTAAATGAACCACCTTAGTTTTCCATGAAAGCACAGGCTTTAAGTCTAATCTTTTTTCTACCTGATGAGAAGGGTAATAGCCATACATTATTATTCCGGCCCTTACTAAATTAAAATGGGCTTCAGGATAACCTATTATTGCCCCGCTATTTGCAGCATGTAAGTATCTCGGTGTTATTCCAGCACCCCTCACTTGTTCAACTGCAGCATTAAATAGCTGAAATTGCCTTATAGTATAGCTTCTGTCCTCTATATCTGACTCAGAAAAATGAGTATAAATACCCTCTACATCAATGTGAGAACAACTCTTTATACATTGGAGCAAACAGTTTAATTCATCGCCATTCCTTACGCCTATTCTTCCCATACCTGTATCAATTTTTATGTGTACTTTTACTTTCTTCCCAAGCCTTTGTCCTTCTCTATCCAATGCCCTTAAAGCTTCCGGTGTAAATATCGTCTGTATAAGATCGTATTGTGCTGCTAATTTAGCTTGTTGGGGCAATATCCCTCCTAATACTAAAATAGGTTGTTCTATACCATCCTCTCTCAAGGCAATACCTTCTTCAGGCGTTGCTACACCAACACAGAAAGCCCCATACTTTAATGCAGTTCGAGCCACTGTACAAGCTCCATGCCCATATGCATTCGCCTTTACTATTGCCATTATTACACATGAATTATCTTTTAGATTCATACATATCTCTTTTAGATTATTCCTTAATGCACCAAGATCAATTTCCACCCAACAGGATGTTAAATACTGATATTCCATATAAGCACCTCTAATGTTAAAAGTAGTAACAAGTCTATGATGACCTAACTTTAATTATATACCAATCCAAAAAATTATTGTAGCAAATATTTGCCAGCCAGCATTAAAAAAGCTGTATCACGCTTTAAAGTGTGATACAGCTTTTTTAATTTTTAAAGGCTATAAACCTCTTCTTCTGTAAGTAGCTTAATATTGCTAGCTTTTAACGTTTCTATAGCATCTTGTGGGTCTGATACCTTTACAAGTATCAAAGCTTCGCCTGAAGTCTGTTTTACAAATGAATATAAGTATTCAACACTTATATTTTTATCTCTCAATATTTTAAGCACATCGGCAAGTCCTCCCGGCTTATCGCAAACTTTCAAAGCAAGGACATCTGTTATACTGACTGTAAATCCACCTTCTTTTATGATCTTGGCAACATCTTGAGGATTGCTCACTATCATCCTCAGAATACCGAAATTAGTAGTATCTGCAAGGGATATTGCACTTATATCTATATCATGCTGTTTAAGAAGGTCCGTTACTTCTGATAGCCTGCCTAATTTGTTTTCCAAAAAAACCGATACCTGTTTAACCAACAAGACCATTCCTCCTTTAAATTTTTCTATTATCTATTACTCTTTTAGATTTTCCCTCGGTCCTCTCTATAGTTTTAGGTTCAACAAGCCTTACTTTGACTGCCAACCCTAAAGTGTCGTGTATTTTGCGTGTAATCTCCTTGTTCAGATCTTCTAGCCTCTTAACTTCATCTGAAAAAAGTCTATCAGATACTTCAACAAGCACTTCTAGAGTATCAAGATTATTTATCCTATCTACGATAAGCATATAATGAGGCTCTGTATCACCAATTTCAACTAATACACTTTCTATCTGTGATGGGAATACATTTACTCCCCTGATAACTAACATATCATCAGTTCTGCCAATAATTTTCTTCATTCTGATGTGTGTTCTCCCACATTCACACTGGTCAGGTATCAAAGCAGTTATATCCTTAGTTCTATATCTTATTACAGGTATTCCTTCTTTATTAATAGTGGTAAAAACCAATTCTCCCTCTTTTCCATAAGGCAAGGACTCACCTGTTTCAGGATCTATTACTTCGGCGATAAAATAATCTTCAAATATGTGCAGCCCATCCTTGCATTGGCATTCACTTGCAACGCCAGGTCCGATAACTTCACTTAGCCCATATATGTCTATAGCGCTAACACCCAGTTTTTGCTCTATTTCTTTCCTCATATTTTCAGTCCATGGTTCAGCACCAAATATTCCATATTTCAACTTAAACTTTTGCCTGTCTATTTTTAGTTCCTGCATAGTTTCAGCTATATAAAGTGCATATGATGGAGTACAAGCTAAAACATCAGTTCCAAAGTCTTTCATCAGCATCAACTGACGCTTTGTATTTCCACCTGATATAGGTATAACCGAGGCACCTATTCTTTCTGCACCGTAATGGACCCCTAAACCTCCGGTAAATAACCCATACCCATATGCAATTTGTATTACAGAGTTCTTGACAGTGCCTCCACAGGTAAGGGTTCGGGCCATAAGTTCCGACCAGCTTATAATGTCCTGTTTAGTATATCCTACAACAGTAGGTTTACCAGTAGTGCCTGATGATGCATGTATTCTAACAATCTCACTGAGCGGAACTGCAAACAGTCCATAAGGATAGTTATCCCTCAAATCCTGTTTTGTAGTAAAAGGAAGTTTTTTAAGGTCATCAACAGTTTTTATATCTTCAGGCATTATTCCTACAGCTTGCATTTTCTGCCTGTAATAAGGAACATTTTGATATACTTTGTGTACTGTATTTACAAGTCTCTCATTTTGAAGTTCTACCAATTTGTCCCTATCCATACATTCATAGGTAGGATTCCAGTACAACATTACCACTCTCCTAAAATAATTATAATCTATATCCTCTCTCAAATGCTTCTATATTTATATCTATTGTCTTTTCAGGTACCGTATTTTTTATTGCATCTATCCATTTTTGTTTTTCAATATTTATATATTTAGCAAGAACTCCTAATAATACAGTGTTGACTGTCTTTATATTCCCTATCCTGCTCGCTATGGCCAGTGCATCTACAGGTAAAATATTTATGTTGCTAGTCTCTAATTTAGGAATAATATTATCAGGATATTGTGCATTACCCGTTATGACAGGCATAGGATCCACTTGTTGTTCATTGACAATCACTACACCATTTGGTTTAGCAAAATCTATCCACCTATACGCTTCTAGCTTTTCAAAAGCGAGTATCACATCTGCGCCCTGCCTAGGTATTATGGGGGAATCAACTTGTTCTCCGTATCTTACATGGGTTACAACACTACCACCTCTCTGTGCCATCCCATGTACTTCAGAGAGCTTTACGTCATATCCATTATTTAAGAAAAGATTCCCCAATATCCTGCTGGTCAATAGCGTCCCCTGACCCCCTACTCCTACAATAAGAATACTTTTATTTGTTTTGCCCATCAGTTTCACCCGCCTTTGTTATTGCATCAAACTTACAAACACTAACACATAATCCACATCCATTACATAATGCTGGATCTATAACCATCCTACCGTTTTTGTTTGCAATAGCTGGACAGCCTAATTTCAAACATGCTTTACATCTTTTACACTTTTCATTGTCTATCGTGTATCCTTGTACATTTTTGCGTTTTTCTAATAGAGCACAGGGTCTCCTTGAAATAATTACAGAAGGCTGATCGGAATTTACTTCTTCTTTTATTATTTTTTCAGCCTGATGTATATTAAAAGGATCTATCACTCTCACTCTCTCTACACCGATAGCATTAACCAATTTTTCTAGGTCAAGCTTGTATGTGGCTTCATCTTTTATAGTCTTACCGGTAGCCGGATTATCCTGGTGTCCCGTCATACCCGTTGTAGAATTATCCAATATTATTACTGTGCTATTTCCCTTATTATAAACCACGTCTATAAGTCCAGTGATACCCGAGTGTATAAAGGTCGAATCTCCAATAACTGCAACGACTTTTTTGCCAAAATCTCTTCCCCTAGCTTTTTCCATGCCTAGAGCGGTGCCTACACTAGCTCCCATGCATATACAAGTATCTATCGCCTGTAAAGGAGGCAAAGTACCCAATGTATAACAACCGATATCACCCGTCACTATCAGCTTTAATTTGTTCAATACATAAAATATACCTCTGTGAGGGCATCCGGGACACATAACAGGAGGTCTAGCCGGCAGCTGTCCTTTGTCGATCAAGGCCTGGCTCTTTTCTCCTATGATCTTTTCCTTAATTATTTCTGAACTCATTTCACCTTGTCTGGAAAACAACTCTTTCCCGATCACATCTAGACCCCAAGATTTTATCTGCTCTTCAAAAAGTGGTTCTAATTCCTCTATTATATAAACCTTTTCAAATTTTTGTACAAAATCATTGATCAGCTTTTTAGGAAGGGGATGTACCATTCCAAGCTTTAGTACCGATATATCATCCATAGCTTCCTTTACATACTGATATGCAATGCCGCTAGTTATAATTCCAACCTTATTATCTGTTGACTCTATAGTATTTATATCAAGCTGATCTGCGAAACTTTGTAGTTTATTCATCCTCTCTTCCACTACTACATGCCTTTTTTTAGCCATAGCAGGCATCATCACATATTTTTGGGCATCCTTCTTATATTCCTTCAATTCTATATTATTCTTATCTCCTATATCTACTATTCCTTGAGAATGAGATATCCTAGTAGTTAACCTTAATAATACCGGCGTATCGAATTTTTCACTGATATCAAATGCCATTTTCACATATTCCTTAGCTTCCTGACTACTTGCAGGCTCAAGCATTGGAACATGTGCAGATCTGGCATAATACCTGCTGTCCTGTTCATTCTGCGAGCTGTGCATCCCCGGATCATCTGCAACCACAATCACCAAGCCAGCATTTACGCCGGTATAGGAAACTGTGAAAAGCGGATCAGCAGCAACATTGAGTCCCACATGTTTCATGCACACCATAGCCCTTGCTCCTGCAATGGCTGCACCTATCCCTACTTCTAGCGCTACCTTCTCGTTAGGAGACCATTCACAATATACATCATCATATTTGGATATAGCCTCGGTAATTTCGGTGCTGGGCGTCCCGGGATATGCTGTACATACCTTCACGCCAGCTTCATAAGCCCCTCTGGCTATAGCTTGATTTCCAAGTAAAAGCTGTTTCAATTATATTCACCCCATCTTAAAATTTGTTTATTCTGTTTTTTCTAGCTTAATTCAAATAAATTTATCCATAACCACTCTACCATCTACCGATTGACTTGACTTATCTTTCAAGTGCTCACCATAAATATCCCGAGGGAATATATATAAAATATGTGACTCAGGATATGGCTGAGTAAACTTGCTCACCAAAAAAGCAATAACAATTGGTACAATCATAGCTATTGAGCTTGTTATAGGGATTAAAGATGGATCCATCCTTACATATAGGGCACCTGCTACAGCAGAAAACAAACCTGTTATAACGCTTGCCCAAGCCCCTGCTTTTGTTATACCCTTCCAATATAATCCCATAAGATACGGAGCTAACAAAGAGCCTGCAACAGCTCCAAATGAGATGCCTGACAATGTAATTATTACATTTGGAAGCATAGCAATTACAAAAGACAACGCTACAAAAACTCCACATAATATCCTCATTAAATTCATAACTTTTTTTTCAGCCATATCAGGGAATATTATCCCTTTTACTAAATCTATAGCTATAGCCGAACTAGATGCAAGTACTATTGAAGCCAGTGTTGACATGGATGCCGACAGCACAAGCAATAATATTATTCCTGATACCGCGTCAGGCAACGCCGTGCTTATAATCTTAGGCATTATAATATCAGGATTTACCGGCAATTCATTATCAAAAAATAATCTGCTAAAAGAACCAGTGAAGTACGCACCAAAGGTTATTAAAAAAGCAAATGCTGTGGAAACAATGGTAGCTTTTTTAATAAAAGTTTCATCCTTTATAGTATAAAATTTATGAACCATTTGTGGTAAACCCCAACTGCCCAAGCTGGTCATCAATACAAGGGAAAATATTGAAAGAAATCCCGGAGGTCCAACTGGTTCAATCAACTTATGATCAATTTGACTAAGCTTTGCTATGCCGCTGGAAAATCCCCCTACATTTGGGCTGGTGATTATATAAAAGAGCAAAAAAACTACCCCAATAATCATAATAAAAGCTTGAACAAAATCGGTCAAAGTTGAGGCTATATAACCACCCATCAAAAGATAAAATGCAGTCAACAAAGCCATTATAAACATGGAAGTAGTATATGGGATATTGAATATATGCTCAAATAAATAACTCAACCCCATATATACTGAAGCAGAATATGGTATCAAAAAAGCAAAAATTATAACTGCTGTCACCAATTTTAACATCTTGCTATCATATCTTTTTTCTAAAAACTCAGGCATTGTAGATACGTTTATCCTGTTTGTGATTTCCCTTGTCCTTTTCCCCAATACCTTCCATGCTAGATAGCAGCCTATAACTGCATTACCTAAAACTATCCATAAAGAAGACAACCCAAAACCCCATCCTGTTTTGCCTGCATATCCTATGAATAAAACAGCTGAAAAATACGCTGTTCCATAAGAAAAAGCAGATATCCATGGCCCTATCGATCTGCCACCCAGAAAAAAGTCATTTAATGTATTTGTTTTTCTCTTGCTGATAATTCCAATCCCTATAAGAATAACAATATAAATACATACAAATAAATACTTCATGAACTACCATCCTTCCATAATACAAATTTAATAATTTTTTGAAACCTTCCATACTACTATTCTACAAAATATCTTGGTACCCATCATACATTTGCTTTATTTAGACTCTGTTTATCAAATTATATATATTTTTTCACATAGTCTTTAAAAATTATCGGCACAGCTACCAATAATCCAATCATTGCAATAGCTAATATTAATTTGCTTTTGCTAAAATTTCTTATGGAACTTCCAAAATAGCTATAAACAAATGTGCCTGGGAGTATGCCAACCAATGTACCAAATGCAAAATCTTTAAACGTTATATTAGACAAACCTGCCCCATAGCTTATAACATCTACAGGGAGCACGGGAATAACTCTCATCAATAGGATGATCTTAAACCCATGTTTTTCACTATTATCATTAAAAGTTTTTAGCTTGCCCTTCAAAATTTTATCTACAAAATCCTTGCCTAGTTTCTGAGCTAGCCAATACGCAATAAATGAACCTAGCGTAACTCCTATACTTGTATAAATAGTGCCTAATGCATATCCAAACAAAATTCCACCTAAAATAGAAAAAATACCTACAGGAAGTAGTAGCAAAGGTCTTAAAGTACATAAAAGAATAAATATCAAAGGAGCCCACGGGCCAAAAGAATTTAAAAATTTTTTCAGGTTGTCTACCTCAAATTGTTTGCTTATCCCTGTTTCATGAACTATTAAAGCTATTAGCAGTATAACTACAACAGGAATAATAAATTTCAGTAAATTTATTTTAGTTTCCTTATCCATTGACTCTCCCTCACATATGCTTATAACTTTTTTAGATTATATCACTTAATAATTTTTTTAACAACTATATAAAAATAAAAAAAGGCTTTGCTTAAGCCTTAAAAAGATATATAATCAATGAACATCTCCTGAAAATCCATCCTTGAAGACAATTCAATATATTGAATTTTCCTCCTCAATTCTTCTGTCAGCATTAAATGTTCGTGCGATAATAGTGCGATTTTTGCACCTACGCCTGCACCATTGCCTATGGGAATTATTCTGTCTTTAAGGGGGTCAGGAATGATGCCTATTCTAACAGCATTATCGTGGTCTATATAATTGCCGAAACCTCCTGCTAAATATACGTTTTTTATATCTTGCAATTTTATTTTCATCTCATTAATGAGTATATTTATACCTGCTGCGATAGCACTCTTGGCAAGCTGGACCTCCCGTATATCTTTTTGGCACAGGACTATTTCTTGTTCTTCTAGCCTTTCTATAAGAAAAGCAGGTTTGCCATCAACTTGTATAATTCTTTCTATCCATTTTTCACCTTTTTTATCTTCCAGCTCCTCTTTAGACCTTATTCTCCCTGTGTTGTCAATAATCCCTTTATCCAACATTTCAGCAATTCCATCTACAATTCCTGACCCGCAAACACCGATAGGCTGCTTTCCCCCTATCGTTTGGTATCTACAATCATCGTCTATATATACTTTATTTATGGCCCCTTCTATGCCTCCTACACCATTTTTTATATGCGCTCCTTCAAATGCCGGACCAGCTGCAACTGAGCAACAAATCATTTTATCTCTATTCCCTAGGGCTATCTCGCCGTTTGTCCCAATATCTATAAGCAAACTTATATCATCAGTTTTATACATTTCACTAGCTACTATTGCAGCAACTGTATCAGCGCCTACATAACCGGATATGCAAGGAAGATAACTTATGATACCGTTAGGATTAATTGCTATACCTGCCTGTTTCGCTTTAGTATCATATTTTTTAGTGATAACCGGAATAAATGGTGAAAGGGCGATGTTTTTTACAGGCAATGCCAACAACAGATGCAACATTATGGTATTGCCTACAACTATTAATTGATAGATATTATTTCTACTGATTCCATTATTGCTGACAAAATAGGCGATCATACTATTGATTTCGTCCAATATCAACTGATTTAATACTTTTATTCCTTGGCTGTTTTCTATAGAAAAATCACATCTAGATATCACATCGCTTCCATAAGCAGCCTGAGGATTTAAGCTGGAATAAACATCTATCTGCTCCCCAGAATTTATATTGATCAGGTAACCGGCTATAGTAGTGGTACCGATATCCAGTGCAATACCATAGTTGTTCTTCTCAGTATTTCCCTGCTCTACGCCCAACAAAGTATCTCCACTATATGCTATTGATATATCATAATCACTTTTCCTTAAAATCTCTGATAAAGTTGATAAAACATTTTTGGGTATGTATTTAAAATCTATTCCAATCCCATCTTCCAACCTTTGCACGTCACTACGCTGATCACTGACAGACGGAATCCTCAGTTTTATATTCTCCTTTTTTACGTTTCTCTGATAATCACTATCAATGCTGGTTTTTATAGCTCCATCTATCATAACACTTGCTTTGCTTTGATCTTTGGTGTTTATCTCTATTTTTATGTCACCATACACCTTAACCCTACAAGCAAGCCTAATCCCTTGTTTTTGTTCAAGAATTGAAAGATATGTCTTCTCAACCGCATCAATATAACTAATATTCTCATGGCCTTCTAAAATGGTAACCTTGCATTTTCCACAGGTCCCTCTTCCACCACAAGGTGACTCGATAAACAAATCATTGCGTTGCAATAATGATAACAGAACCTGTCCTTTTTCTGATACTAACACAACCTTTTGATTTCCTTTGTTCACAATTACATTACACATTTCAATCCCCTCAATATTAATTTCTATAAAGATATTCAAAGCTATTTTTCAAACCAATTATCAATGTATATTAAACTATAGCACAATCAATTTTATTAAAAAAGAATATTTTTGCAATATATGGTTTAATCTTGTTATCTAAAAAACTTTGTTATAAAATCTGGAATTGCCCCCCACAAAACCACAACACCTATGACTACAAATAGTGTACCTGCTATTACTTGTAATATTTCTACAGGTATATACTTTGCTATTACATCTCCAAAAATAACAGCTAATAGAGTTACTAATACAAGGGCAAGTGATGCCCCCAAAAATATCGGAACAGGTTGTTTATTCTGCGTTACCAGAGTAAAAACCGTCATTTGCGTCTTGTCTCCTAGCTCAGCTAAAAATAACAATCCAAAAGCTGTGAAAAAAAGTTTCCAGTTCAATATATTGCCTCCTACCTTATTGAATTTGAAAAATCCGGGTTCAACCCCGGATTTTAATATTTTACCATCATTCTAAGCTCATCAAGATTTGCAAAATCTAAGTTTAAAGCCTTTCCCACCCCTGGATGGGTTACTTTCCCTTCGTAAGTGTTCACTCCCCTGGCCAGGTGCTCTTCCTCAATGATAGCTTTAGTAAAGCCTTTGTTGGCAATTGTCAAAGCGTATGGGATGGTTGCATTGGTCAAAGCAAAAGTAGATGTCCTAGGAACAGCCCCAGCAATATTGGGCACAGAATAATGTATAACACCATGTTTGATAAATGTTGGTTTATCATGAGTTGTCATTTTATCCATTGTCTCTACCGAGCCTCCCTGATCAATAGCAAAATCCATCACTACAGAGCCTTTCTTCATATCTTTTACCATATATTCTTTTATTATACTGGGAGCCATTGCACCTGGAATCAACACTGCACTTATGACCAAGTCAGCTTTTTTACACGCATTAGCTATATTATATGTGTTGGACATCAGGGTAACAATTCTTCCGTTAAAAATATCATCAATATAGGCTAATTTTTTTATATTGATATCCAATATTGTGACTTCTGCACCGAGTCCTGCAGCCATTTTTGCAGCATTAAGTCCTGCTGTGCCTGCGCCTATAATAACAACTTGAGCTGGCGGAACACCAGGTACACCTCCTAACAATACACCTCTGCCGCCATTCATCCTCTCTAAAAGCCTTGCACCTATTTGTATTGACATCCGTCCTGCTACTTCACTCATAGGCTTTAAAAGAGGCAAACTCCCATCCTCCATTTGAACCGTTTCATAGGCAATTGCAGTTACTTTTCTTTTAAGAAGCTCTTCTGTTAATTTCTTATCAGGAGCAAGATGTAAATATGTAAACAATATTTGATTAGGTCTAAGCGAATTGTATTCTTCAGGCAAAGGTTCTTTTACCTTTAAAACCATCTCAGCCTTTTGATATATCTCCTTATTGCCGGATGCAATGATTGCCCCTGCCCGCTCAAAATCATCATTGGAAATACCGCTTTTAATACCCGCATTTTTCTCAACAATTACCTTATGTCCAGCATTCCTAAAAGCTATCACCCCTGCAGGTGTAATAGCCACCCTATTTTCATTATTCTTCAATTCCTTTGGAATACCAATTATCATTTAAAACACACTCCCTAACCTTATATAAATAAAAGTCACAAATAGCATATCATTTAACTAACATCTATATATAAGAAATATTATACCACAAATGTAAGTGATTTTATATTAATTCAATCAACAAATTTTTACATAAATAAAAGATAGAGCATACATATAGCATGCTCTATCTTTTATTTCCTATTTATTATAATCTTTTTTAAGCTATCAATTCTTTGGCAAGTTCTGCAGCTGAAGCTGCATCAGCCGAATATCCATCTGCACCTATTTCATCAGCAAAATTCTGAGTTACAGGTGCACCTCCCACCATTATCTTTACTTTGTCCCTCATTCCCGCTTCTTTAACAGCTTCAATAGTTTCTTTCATGGCGGGCATTGTAGTAGTAAGCAATGCGGACATAGCCAATATATCTGCTCCTGTGTCTTTTACCGCATCCACAAATTTTTCAGGTGATACATCTATCCCTAAGTCCTTTACTTCAAAACCTGCTCCTTTCAACATCATGGCAACAAGATTTTTGCCTATATCATGCAAATCACCTTTCACTGTTGCGATTACAACAGTCCCAACAGGCTTAACATCACGTTCAGCAAGCAATGGCTTAAGAACCTCTAGTCCGGTATTCATTGCTCTTGCTGCTATTAATACTTCAGGCACATATACTTCATTATTTTTGAAAAGTTCCCCTATTTCACCCATGCCTACAATAAGAGCTTTATTTACTATATCCTCCGGGACAACGCCTTCCTTCAGTGCACTTTCTGTTAATTCTTTTACCCTTGGAGCGTTTCCGCTTTTTAATGCATCAGCTATAGCTCTAAAATCAGCCATTTGAACTCCTCCTCCTTAAAATAAAATGCAACTACGCAATTTAAAATCGTCACAATCAATATTTTTATAGATAACTACCTTTTAGCTAATTATGATTATATCAAAGATATATATTTATTACTCGTTGCTATCTTGTCATAATTAGCAATATTTTGCTATACATAATTCTAAAGGCCCTTTCTGAATTGACTAGGTGATAATCCCACAGTTTTTTTAAATACCTTGCTAAAATAGCTAGCATCTTCGTAGCCTACCTCATAAGCTATTGCAACAATAGATAAAGGCGTGGAATCTAATAATTTCTTTGCGTTTTCTATCCTTACACTGGTCAGATATTCAACAAAAGTTATGTTTAGCTCTTCTTTAAAAAGATGACTCAAATAATACGGGCTTATAAATACACTTTGTGCGACTTTATCCAAGGATAAATCAGTATTATAGTTCTCATTTATAAAATCCAATGCATCACTCAATATCTTAGCGTTTTTTACGTTTCTAGTTTCATATACTGTATCTAAAAATATATCCAATACTTTTACGATCCACTGGCATAATAGTTCAAAGGAATCAATATTTGAAAGTTCGCTTATAAAATTATAGTTCATGCCTAGCAATTTTTCTAATTTTGCTCCACCTTCTACAGCAGCTCTTGAGATGCCTACCAATAATTCTAGCATCCTGGCCTTTATCACTTCTAGATTTCCTGCCATCTCAAAAAATATACTACCTAACAAATCATTCAATATGGCTTTTGCACTTATTCTATCTCCTATCCTTACCATATTTAATAATTCTTTTTCTTTTTCAATAGGATATTCACATCCGACAGCCTTTCTTTCAAGGACTTTCAGAGTTTCTTCTGCCTTTTTTCTTTCAAATACTGCCTCTGCCAATTTAGCTTGCTGTTCATTCAATTCTTTTCTATGCTTCAATACCAGCATCCCAGTCTGAGCTATATGATTAGCAGTAACAAACAACAAATCAGCAGCTGCCTGAACATTTTTGCTGGAAAGCACCTTAAGGTTTCTGCTTGCAACTATTAACGATTCCCTGCTTATATCAAGGTCTTTTGACCTATCCAACAGCTCCTTTATTGCCAGCTCGTCCCACTCCCACATCCATACTGGACCACAGCTCACACTTCCAAGATAGTAATCTTTAAACATTATAGGA
The DNA here is from genome assembly GCA_028698525.1 of Clostridia bacterium. Taxonomy (NCBI): domain Bacteria; kingdom Bacillati; phylum Bacillota; class Clostridia; species Clostridia bacterium. The sequence continues at coordinate 5,633 of JAQVDB010000007.1, read as the reverse complement.
GCTGAAAATTCTATAAGTCCTGCATGACATCTATAGATGTAGGGCTCTCCTAATTCTGCGGCTTGTTTTCCCGCCTTTAACATAGATGCCTTACATCTATCCTTCCCTTTTTCAGTATCCTGAATTATTTTACAAAATTCGCACTTTTTATAATAATTTTGGGGAACTATCTTAAATTCTCCCTGTTTATCTAAGAAAATAGTCCCTAAATCTGTAGCTAATATAAACGAATTTAATAATTTCTCCATTACCGGTATATCTATTACTTGTTCTATATCTATATCATCTATATTCAGCATTATACTCCCCTCCCAACCATCAATCGTTATCAATATTATTAGTATAAATTCCATAGAACTCTAATATTTTTAATTATAGATATCAATTAATAATACCAAAAAATATAATTATATTATAATATTTATATTTTCAGCTTTAATGGTAGTTATCTATATACTGATTACGAAAGGGTTTCTCATGAAATATCACATGTTTTTGCTAACAAATTTTAAAATAATAATAAAAAATAAATTTGTAAAAATATTTGCCTATTGCTTATTTGTGCTCATTACAGCTAAATTAATCTCTATTCAGAATATGATATTTATCCCTGATGATACTTTGTACATATTGATGTTTTTAGTCGGTATCATATTCACAGACAAATGGTTCTATATCGAAACTCTTGGCTTTAAATCAAAAAACTTACATAAGTCCATCATATATGGATTATTGCCTACAATAGCTTTTTTCTTTCTCTATAACACATCCCGTTTTTATCACCACTTAAATATAGACATATACATCGATGCTCGTACTATATATTATATATTATTTATTAGTTTTATTGAAGAACTCTGGTTTCGAGGGATCATATTATCTGCCTGTGATTTTTTATTTAAACCATCAAACTCAATAATATTAACATCTTTATTGTTTACATTTATGCATTTAAATTCAAGTTTAGTCAATATGATCTATATTTTTTCGATCAACTTTATTTGGACTTTGGTAAAATATCGTACACAAAACATCTATGGCTGTATAATATCACATGCTATAATAAATATATTAAGTTATTTAATGTAAAAAGGAAAATCTCTATGAATATACTGTAATATGCTTTTTAGATTTCTAATATTATATGCATCATTGTTTTAAAAATTTATAAGTAATTTTTTGAATATTTTTGATATATGTGGGTAAAATAATGGCAATAAGAGGTAAACTGATTCTATTTAAATCTCTCATCAACAAAACCATATATAAAAAACCGGTTGAATATCAAGCCGGTTTTTTATATATGGTTTTATATTTGTCCAAATAATATTCATCTTCCATCAGTATCATTCCAAGTCTCTGGAATAGTAGATACAACATCATCATAAATTTTGCACTTTCCGTCATCCCAATGTTTACACTGTTCACAGGATAATAAATTGTTTGAAGACATCATCTCTCTGGATATAGGCCTATATTCAGGACACCTTTGAGCAACAGACATCCTCTCCTGTTTGCTGGTATAATCTTGCATTTTCATCACTCCACTACAAAAATATATTCATTATTTTTTGCTATTTTATACTGCATTCATTTTATTGCTTTTTACCTTTAGGCTGGACCATTTACCACAACGGTCTCCCCACCTTGCAAATATACTTTCATTTGATATCAACTCTATTACTTCACAATTGTTTGAACAACCATTGCATTGAAAGCTATTAACATTAAATTTGTTATTTATGATAGAAAGCCCTTTGAAACTAGATTTTTTCTGCTTTGTGTATTTTTCTTTAGCAAGGATAGCTACGCCAATTGCACCCATCACTTCATAGTGTTTCGGTACAAAAACGTCAAATCCCAATTGCTCTTCAAAAGCCCTTTTAATTCCTACATTGGCGGCAACCCCTCCTTGAAATATTATTGGTGGCTTGATAGTTTTCCCTTTTGCAACATTATTTAAATAATTTCTCACCAATGCATGACAAAGACCATTTATTATATCTTCTTCATTATGCCCTAACTGTTGCTTGTGAATCATATCTGACTCAGCAAAAACCGCGCATCTGCCTGCAATCCTCACTGGTGTCTTAGATTTCAAAGCAATTTCTCCAAACTTTTCTATACTTACATTTAACCTAGATGCTTGCCTATCTAAAAATGATCCAGTACCAGCTGCACAGACAGTATTCATAGCAAAGTCTGTGATCACACTGTTGCTTATTGTTATTATCTTTGAATCTTGGCCACCAATCTCAATTATAGTATTAACATCTTTAACTAAATTTAAAGCGGCTACCCCATGAGCAGTTATTTCATTCTTTACAATATCCGCTCCTACAATAGCAGAAGCTAGCTGTCTACCACTTCCCGTACATCCAGCTGATAATATTGGAATGTTATTAGGTATTTTGTCTTTTAAAATATCAAAACCTTTTTGCAAAACCTTGATAGGCCTTCCTTCAGTCCTTAAGTATAATTTTTCAATTACATTATCTTTATTGTCTATAAGAACGAGGTTTGTGCTCACAGAACCTAAATCAACTCCAAGAAACAGCCCGTCCATCTTCCAGCTCTCTCCTTTCTTTTCTTCGCCTTATCAAATCTACAAAGGCTTCTAATCTTGTCATATATCCTGCTTCACCTGTCAATTCATCCACAACAAGGCTCATTATTGGTATATTACAATCTCTCTCTACGGTAGGAAGAATAGATTGTGCCACTATTTCCGGCATACAAGTAAAAGGTAGTATCTGTATAACACCATCATAGCCCTGTTGTGAATATAATACTGTATTACCTATACATTGCCGTGCATGCCCTCCAATACATAAATCTAAATATGGCTTTGCAGCATCATTTATTTCCTGTTCTTTTTCCACCCCTATAAACCTAGAGAAAGTATTGTTTATCCAGCTGCTAATACTCATGGATCTATTCACTTCTACCCCTAAATTTCCTAATTTCTGCTCTATAAATAAATTCACAAACGGTTCAATTATTGTATATATTTCTCCTACAATTCCAATTCTCACCATTTCCCTACTATAATCAGTATCTATGAGTAAAAGCTTATTTACAGCATGGTCAATCTCTTTGAGAATATCATCCGGTCCAACTGCATTCATTACCCTTCTTCTATAATCCATATAAATTCTATCGGTTTGCCCAGCAACCTTTTCCCTAGGTCTTACCTCAAAGGATAGCTTGTCTAGATAATCGGCACGACATATTATCTCATAGGCTTTTTTGAATCCTTGGACAATCTTTTTGATCTTTTTTCCACCAAATATTTTGTTGGCACGCCTAATTAATTGCATGATGTTGCCTCTCGGAGGATCAAATATTATTATATCTACATCATATCCTAAATCTTCTAGTATCTTTTGTTGGACAATCCCATAATATCCAAACCTGCAGGGGCCACAACTTCCTGTAAGCATTATAGTATCTGCCCCCCTCTCTATACTCTGTATATAGTTTCCAAGGTTTATCTTCAACGGCAAACATGCTAATTCAGGAGAATATTTTGTGCCAATCTCTAAAGTCTCACTGCTGCATAATGGAGGCACAATAACATCAATTTCTAAATAATCCATCAATCCTTTTGCAGCCATATAAACATTACCCATGTGTGGAAATGTAATTTTCATCTTTTTCCCTCCACTCGATCATATCAATAAACGCTTCTAATCTAGTTATAAAACCCGCTTCACCTGTATGTTCATCTACTGTAATAAAAGTTAACGGCATATCAGATACTTTAGTAATTCCACGATACACTAGCTCCCAAATAAATGCATCCTGACCACATCCAAAAGCTGATAAATATACAATTCCTTTTATTTTAGGATTTCTAGCAAAATCCATAGCAGCCCCATATATATTTTTTGCTATACTCCAAAACATTTTTTTAGGCAATCTTTTGTCTTCTCTATTTATAGTCTTTTCACTCACCATTTCAGACGTCATTACATCATAGCCCATTCTATCCAGTTTTTTAACTATATCCATGCTTATATAGCTATCATATATATTATATGGATGCCCTATTAGCCCTATTAACTCTCCATTTATTTCCCTTTTTGCAATGTTGTTTTTGCTTTTCATAATATCAATTGCTTGATCAGGCAGATACCCTTCACACATCAAGCGTTTATATTCCCTTAAGCTGTTTAAAGCCTTTATATAAGCTTTTAATATTTCAGCACTGCTATCGGTAAAATTTTTTCCCAATTCATATACTGCCCTGTATATTTGCCTATTATTCCTATTCATATCCAGAGTCGTATCTATTATGTCAGGAACCCCTTTTATACTGTGTTTTAACATTTCGGGTAAACCACAAAACTTAGGACATACAAATTCATCCTTACATAAACTAACTATTCTAGGTACAAAAATTTTGTCACATTTGTCTTTGAGATATTGAACATGTCCATGATATATTTTGACTGGAAGGCAAGCATCGTCAACGCATAGCTTAACACCTTGATCCATAATACGTTTTGTGGTTTGAGGTGTTACAATCACTTGTACATCAAAGTATTCAAAAAAAGTCTCCCAAAACGGGTAATGATAATAAAATAATAAACCTCTAGGTATCCCTAATTTCATTGAAACACCAACTCCTCATCTATACATTGACAATAGTATGCACATTTTTCCATAAAAATATAAGCACATCTTGTACATTTAATGTTTTTGTTATATACTTAAATTATTAAAACAATGGATTTATTATATTGAGGGGGTATAAAATGAAAAGTGTAAACATTAGACTTCAGATGGCAGAGAACGTAAAAGATTTTGTTAACATTGTTTCTAGATATCCGTATGAAATTGATTTAAAGTCCGGTAGACATTTAGTGGATGCAAAATCAATCCTGGGCATATTTAGTCTCGATTTAAACAAACCTCTCACCCTAGAAATATATGATGATAATTGCGATGACTTGCTTTCTGATATAAAAAAATTTATTGTTGAATAATTATGACACCAAATACATATGGGAGACTAAAAGTCTCCCATATGTATTTATTATCTTCTTCATTCAAATTGCGGAGTGCTAGGCTCTGAAATACTGCTTAAAGCATCTCCTGCCTCATCTTTATATATAGGCTCCACTGCAAGATCACCTATCGATACTACTCCTACAATTTTATCATTTTCTATAATCGGCAGTCTCCTTATCTGATTTTCAGCCATAATCTGAGCTGCCTGATATGCTTCCATATCAGGAGTTCCATATATTACTCGTTTTGACATTATGCTCCCCACATTAACATTGCTAGAATCCAATCCTTGTGAAATATTCCTTAAAACCATATCCCTATCAGTGATCACCCCTACAACACGGTCTGCTTCACATACAGGCACAAACCCGATATTGCTGTCTTTCATTTTTTGAGCTACAGCAGTTAAGGATTCTTCAGGCTGTGCAAAAACGATATTAGGAGTCATTATATCTTTAAGTTTTATAAAGATCACCTCCATATTGTTTCATTCTCTATTATCATACTCATTTATATTATTTTTAATCACTTTAACCAACACCATAAATTCACATAACAACCATATTTTGTTTAGAATAAATCTTTCAGTATTAATTAAACTAAATATAGATGATAAT
>JAQVDB010000006.1 GCA_028698525.1 Clostridia bacterium | reverse complement strand
TAAAATAGATGTTGACGTACACGAAAATATATTCTATAATAAGTAGTGCCGAAGGGGAATAGCTCAATTGGCAGAGCGACGGTCTCCAAAACCGTAGGCTGCGGGTTCGATTCCTGCTTCCCCTGCCAAAAAGACACCGAAAACGGTGTCTTTTTTATACCTTCAACTCGACTTCTAGCCCTAAAACATCCTCGTTTTCTTCTAGTATGGGATTGACAAAATGCTTGATAAATTCTACTACTTGTTCAGGAGCACGTCCGATAAAATTTTTAGGATCCAAAATATTATTAAGTTCAGAAGCGGATAAATTAAAGCTTTCATCTTTGCTTATCCTTTGAATCAGATCATTTTCTTTTCCAAATTCCTTTACCATCCTAGATGACTGCATTGAGTAGCGCCTTATCTTTTCATGCAATTCTTGTCTATCCCCTCCTTTTTTAACTGCCTCCATCAGGATATATTCGGTAGCCATAAAAGGAAGCTCTTTTTCTATGCGGTTTTGTATTACTTTAGGATAGACTATCATACCGCTTGATATATTTATATAGATATTTAATATCGCATCCACCGCAAGGAAAGACTCGGGTATTGAGATCCTTCTATTAGCTGAATCATCTAGCGTTCGCTCAAACCACTGGGTAGAAGCTGTTATTGCAGGATTTAAAGCCGATACTACTACGTATCTTGCCAGAGAAGATATTCTTTCGCTTCTCATAGGATTTCGCTTGTAAGCCATGGCAGATGAACCTATTTGTTTGTCTTCAAAGGGCTCCTCTACTTCTTTAAGGTTTTGAAGCAATCTTAAATCGTTGCTAAATTTATAACAACTTTGGGCTATCCCGGAAAGCGCGTTTAATATGATGCTATCTACCTTCCTAGTATAGGTTTGTCCTGTGACAGGAAAAGTATCATTAAAACCTAGTTTTTGTGCAATCATCTTATCCAGCTTTTTTACTTTTTCGTGGTCACCGTCAAATAATGTTAAAAAGCTTGCCTGAGTGCCGGTAGTGCCTTTAGCACCTCTTAACTTCATATTGTTTATTACACTCTCAATCTGTTCAAGATCAATGAGCAAATCTTGAATCCAGAGGCAAGCCCTTTTTCCAACAGTAGTTAGCTGGGCAGGTTGAAAGTGAGTAAAACCAAGTGTAGGCATATCATAATACTTGATTGCGAACTTTGATAGAGCATTTATGCAGTTAAGGAGTTTTTTCTTTATAATTAAAAGTGCATCCTTAAAAATAATCAGATCAGTATTATCTCCGACGAAACAGCTAGTAGCACCTAAATGGATGATAGGCTTTGCTTTCGGACATTGCGTACCGTAGGCATAAACATGTGACATTACATCATGTCTTACTTCTTTTTCTTTTTTTTGTGCAACATCATAGTTTATCTCATCTTTGAAAGCTTTCATCTCATTTATTTGTTCCTCGGTGATGTTTAACCCTAATTCCTTCTGACTTTCAGCCAAAGCGATCCACAGAGAGCGCCAGGTAGAAAATTTATTGTCATCAGAGAATAATTCTAACATTTCATCACTTGAGTATCTGGTAATAAGCGGATTTTGATATTTGTCGTACATTTTTACCTCCTTCTATTGTAAAAAAGCTTCTATTCTATCTAACCCTTCTTTTATATTTGAATATGATGTAGCATATGATAGTCTTACATAATTATCATTTCCAAACGCAATTCCCGGAACAACTGCCACCTTGCAATTATCAAGCAGTAAATTTGAAAAATCAATTGAATTTTTAATCATCGTTCCTTTTATTTTTTTATTTATATATGATGATATGTCCATCAATATATAAAAAGCTCCTTGTGGTTTTATGCTGGAAAGACCGGGTATAGCATTGATCCTTTTGTATATATAGTCTCTCCTTTCTTTAAATTGCTGCACCATATTTTTGATTGATGAATTTCCATCTTTTAACGCAGCTATACTTGCATACTGAGCTATGGAATTTGGATTAGATGTGGCATGACTTTGAATATTTGCCATAACTTTCACTATTTCTTCATTAGCTGCTGCATAGCCTATACGCCATCCTGTCATTGAATAAGCTTTGGACATACCATTTATAGTGATAGTCAGATCTTTTATATCGGGACCAAAAGAAGCTATACTATAATGCTGTTTATCGTATATTATTTTTTCGTATATTTCATCTGAAATAACGTATAAACCATGTTTAACTGCTATGTCCGCTATTTCCTCTAAAACTTGTTTTGAATACACAGTACCCATGGGATTTGATGGGCTATTTATTATTATTGCTCTAGTTTTGTTGTTGATTTTTCTTTTTAAATCACCTATATCTAATCTGAAATTGTTGCTAGCATCTGTTGCAACAAATACGGGCAAGCCATCGGCTAGTTTAACTAGTTCAGGATAACTAACCCAATATGGTGTAGGTATCAACACTTGATCCCCTGGGTTCAATATAGCTTGGAAAGTGTTGAATAGCGAATGTTTAGCGCCGTTAGAAACAACTATTTGGTTGACATCATAGTTTAACCTATTTTCCATATACAACTTTTCTGTAATAGCTTGTTTAAGTTCTATTAATCCAGAGGCAGGGGTGTATTTTGTAAACCCTTTCTTTATTGCCTCAATAGCTATGTCCTTTATATAATCAGGTGTATCAAAGTCAGGTTCGCCTGCACCAAAACCTATAACATTGATCCCCTCTGATTTCATTTGTTTAGCTTTAGCGGTAATAGAAAGCGTAATAGATGCTTCTATTTTTTTTGCTTTTTCTGATAAATACATATAAAACCTCCTTTTTCCTTCACAGTATAGCATATATTATCTATATAATGCAATTAAAAAAATAAAAATTTCATAATTCATTTTATTGACAAATAAACTATATGCATTATATTAATGGGAGGTTCTATATTTTTTTAGTTTTAAAAACGTATTATAATCAATGCCAACGTCGCCTATGGTGGGCATTCCATCATACATCTCTCCATGAAAATCAGTCCCGCCTGTAATTAAAAGATTATTTTTTTCAGCCACATTAAACAGATGGTCAGTTTCTTGTTTTGAATGTTTGGAATGGTAAACTTCCATTCCTGCTATACCTGCATCAATAATATACTTGATTATATGTTTTTTATGTATCAAGCCTGGATGTGCAAGTACTGGGATGCCTTTGCTCTGGCGTATTATTTTAATTGCATCTTTAGGATGTAGCTTATATCTTTGTACATATGCAGGACCACCTGGTAATAAATATTTGTTAAATGCTTCTTCAGTTGAGCTTGCTAATCCTTTTTTTACTAGCAGCCTGGCGAAATGAGGTCTCCCTATTGCACCATCTTTTGAAATCTCTTTTACATCATCCAATGAAAAATCAAATCCTAAATGGTTGAATTTTTTTAACATCCTTTTGGCTCTTTCCAACCTAGCATTAAAAAGTTTATCCAGCCATGATAAGAACCTTGTATCGTCAATATCCATATAATAACCTAATATATGGATCTCTATGTCATTTATATAGGTGTTTATTTCCACCCCCGGTATTAACTCTATATCTTTTATATTATCACATTTTAAGCCTTGTCTATAGCCATCTACAGTATCATGATCAGTTATCGAAATAGCCTTTATTCCTTTTTTAATTGCCCAAGAGATCACTTGGCATGGATCTAGCAACCCATCTGAAGCTGTAGTATGAACATGTAAGTCCACTTGTGCCATTTAGTAAACTTCCTTTCAGCTGATAATTTGTTTTAATATTCTCATGTAGTTTTGATAAAATATTTTTTTTATATTCTGTTCATTATAATTCATTTTAAGCATAGTGTCTATAAGAACGGACATGCTGCTGTAATCCTTGATCCCTGAAGGAAGGAGATCTATCCCGTCAAAATCTGAACCTATTGCAACATGGTCAACCCCTACAAGGGAGCAAATATATTCAATATGATTTATAATATCATATATATTAGCTTCTTTAGAGTTATTTAAAAATAAGGGGAAAAAATTAATACCAATCAATCCTTTTTTGCTTGCTATGCCTTGTATTTGGGAATCAGATAGATTTCTAATATTATCGCATATTTTTTTGCTATTAGAATGAGATGCAATAACAGGTGTATTGGAACAATCCAACACGTCCCAAAAGGAGCGTTCTGCCATATGCGACACATCAATTATCATCCCTAAATCATTCATTTCTTTTATCACTGATTTTCCAAAGCTGCTCAATCCATTATCTAGGTTGTGCTCATATACACCACATGCAATTTGGTTTTTATAATTCCAGGTAAGGCCTATCTCTCTTACACCTAAATTATAGAAATCGTGCAAAAGCCTTATATCATTACCTATCGCTTCTCCCCCCTCTATTGACAATATTGCAACTATCTTTTCTTCAGGTTGAGCATTTTTAATATCGTCATAACTTCTAGCGATAGAGATGCTATTATTATTCTCTTCAATCTGGCTAAAAAAATAATGAATTTGTGAAAATACTTCGCTAAAGGTATCTTTGATTTTGTTTTTATCAACAAATGCTGCAAAAAATTGTATGTTTGCATTTGACTGTTTTAACTTTTTTATATCTACATGATAATTATTATGATTTAGACTTGATTTTGAATTATATATTTTACTCATTGTATCACAATGACCATCGATTATTCTAAACAACAAAATCAACTTCCTTTCAAAAAAAATTAAAACCTATTCGTAGGTTTTAATTTTTATATAAAATAAGTTATCTTGGCTGAACAATCAACTTGATGGCCGTCCTCTCCTCACCATCGATTTCGATATCTGTGAAAGCAGGTATACAAATCAGGTCGACTCCGCTGGGAGCTACGAAACCTCTAGCGATAGCTACTGCTTTTATTGCCTGGTTCAGTGCTCCGGCCCCTATAGCCTGCATTTCTGCATTGCCTCGTTCTCTTAAAACCCCTGCTAAAGCTCCTGCTACTGAATTTGGATTTGATTTTGCTGATACTTTTAATACTTCCATTTAACATATACCCCCTCATTTGTAAAGCATTATTTCATATCTTTGTTTAACTGTTATATTCTACAAATTTATAGAAAACCCTTTTTTTAGAGAACTTTTTTATAAAAAATTCCTTTTTATTCGTATATCTTCAAGATCCTTTTAATGCTTTGGGGTTTAGAGGTATCATCATCAATATTAACTATTATTGCGTTAACTTGACAAGCACCCTTAGCGATCTTATATCTTGCAGGTAGTTTAGTTTTAAATTTTTTGATTATAATGTCCATATCTACTCCTAATACGGAATCATATGGACCGGTCATACCAACATCTGTAATATATGCTGTTCCCTTTGGAAAAATCCTTTCATCAGATGTTTGAACATGTGTATGAGTCCCAAATAAAATGGATACATCTCCATCCAGCATTCTGGCTAAAGCAATTTTCTCTGCGGTAGCTTCTGCGTGAAAGTCTATAATTATTATATCTGCTTTATTTCTTAAGTTTTCAATCTGTTTTTCTGCAATCATGAATGGGCAGTACAAGTTATTCATAAAAACATTTCCTAATAGATTCATAATTGCCACAATTTTAGATTTTATTTCTACAAGATAAATATAATTACCAGGGGTCCCAAGGGGATAATTTGCCGGCCTTATTATACGTGGCTCATTATCTATAAAATCAAATATCTCTCTATTATCCCATACATGATTTCCCATTGTAATGGCGTCTATTCCATAGCTAAACAATTCATCAGCCACTTGTTGTGTTATTCCATTACCCCCTGCTGCATTTTCTCCATTCGCTATTATAAGATCGATTTGTTCTTCACTTTCTATTTTGTCTAAAAAATCTTTGGTTGTTTTTCTCCCAGGTTTCCCAACAATATCTCCTATTATGAGTATATTCAATATTTTTCTCCTTTCTAATCTACAAACAAAAACTTTTTAAATTATGTTTATATGTATTCAACAAAATAAGAACAGTATGCAATTGCATACTGTTCTTATTTTGCATATTCAATTGCTCTTGTTTCCCTTATGACGTTCACCTTTATTTGCCCAGGATATTCAACTTCATTTTCAATATTTTTTACTATTTCCCTAGCAACTTCTACTATTTCATCGTCATTTACAGAATCCGGTTTTACTAAAATCCTAATCTCTCGTCCAGCCTGAATTGCATATGACTTTTCAACGCCTGCAAATGAATTAGCAATCTTCTCTAGTTTATCCAGTCGATTGATATAGGCTTCTAACGTTTCCCTTCTAGCACCTGGTCTTGCAGCAGACAGAGTATCCGCTGCTTGTATTAGAGCAGCTTCTACAGTAACAGCTTCAATATCTCCGTGATGAGCAAGTATTGCATGTACCACATCATCACTTTCTCTATATTTCTTGGCTAGCTCACCACCAATTTTTACATGTGAGCCCTCTCTTTCATGATCTACTGCTTTACCAATATCATGTAGAAGTCCTGCCCGTTTAGCGAGCTTTATATCACCATTTATTTCTGCGGCCATCATACCGGCTAAATGGGATACCTCCAATGAATGTCTTAATACATTTTGTCCGTAACTAGTTCTGTATTTTAGTCTTCCCAATAGCTTTACCATTTCAGGATGTACACCATGGACACCTGTTTCAAATGTAGCTTGTTCCCCTTCTTCTCGGATTTTGCTTTCTACCTCTTTTTTAGCTTTTTCAACCATTTCCTCTATCCTAGCAGGATGTATTCTTCCATCTACAATAAGTTTTTCTAAAGCTATTCTTGCAATTTCCCTTCTTATAGGGTCGAAACCAGAAAGAATAACTGCTTCAGGAGTATCATCAATTATAAGATCTATACCTGTTGCTGTTTCTAAAGTCCTTATATTTCTCCCTTCACGGCCTATTATTCTTCCTTTCATTTCGTCGTTAGGTAGCGGAACTACAGAAACTGTAGTTTCAGCAACATGTTCAGCTGCATATTTTTGTATCGCACAAGCGATTATTGATTTTGATTTTTTATCAGCTTCTTCTCTTGCCTGAGCTTCAACCTCTTTTATCATTTTAGCAGCATCATATTTAATCTCTTTTTTAATATCATTAAGCAATAATTCCTTGGCTTCATCAGAAGTTAACCCGGACAATCTTTCCAGTTCTTCTAATTGCTTATGGTAAAGCTTTTCTGTTTCCTGCTGCGTTCTCTGTACATCTTTTAACTTTTTACTTAGATAATCTTCCTTTTTTTCTAGGTTATCAGACTTACGGTCAAGATTTTCTTCCTTCGAAGTTAAACGCTTTTCCATTCTCTGGAGTTCGTTTCTCCGTTCACGACTTTCCCTGTCAAATTCATTTCTAAGTCTATGAACCTCTTCTTTAGCTTCTAAAAGTAACTCCCTCTTACTTGCTTCTGCATCTTTATTAGCTTCTTCAATTATCCTTTTGGCATTTTCTTCGGCAATTGCGATCTTTGCTTCTGCAATATATTTTCTATATATATACCCACATACATAGCCAATGCCTAAAGCCAATGCTGCAGTTAAAACTACGTATATTGCTTTAATCCTTAACACCTCCCTGTAACTATTATACTTACAAAAGAATTAATAGAGCAAAGGAGGCTGTTAATCAAAATTTATCTAAAATCAATTTTTAATGGAAAAAGCACGCAAGCATTGAAATATACGACATTCGATTTTATTTTATAACTTTTTAATTACTGTGTCAAGAATTAAAAATATTCAGTCTTTATATCCGGTTTAATTGACATTTTATAGACAAGGTTTTTTTTGATTTTATAGATTACCTATTTGTCTTCCTTTTTTGATTTTGACTTTTTGTTAGTTAAAGGTAAATTATAGTGTTTTCGTACTTTTGCTTCTATTTCGTTTAATATATCCGGATTATCCTTTAAAAATTGTTTTGAGTTTTCTCTGCCCTGTCCCAACTTTTTGTCGCCATATGAATACCAAGAACCTGATTTTTCTATAATATCTATATCGGAAGCTATATCTAAAATGCAACCTTCGTTGGAGATGCCTTTTCCGTACATTATATCAAACTCAGCGACTTTAAACGGTGGGGCAACTTTATTTTTTACTATTTTTACTTTTGTCCTGTTACCTATCATTTCGTTGTTTGATTTTAACGTTTCTATCCTTCTTACATCAAGTCTTACAGATGAATAAAATTTAAGTGCTCTTCCTCCGGGAGTGGTTTCCGGATTGCCGAACATCACGCCTACTTTTTCTCTAAGTTGATTTATAAAAAGAGCGATTGTCTTTGATTTGCTCAAGTTTCCAGTAAGTTTTCGCAGTGCTTGTGACATCAATCTTGCTTGTAAGCCAACATGAGAATCCCCCATTTCACCTTCAATTTCGGCCTTTGGGACCAGTGCAGCCACAGAGTCAATTACAAAAATATCTATAGCTCCACTTCTAACCAGTGCATCAGCAATTTCTAAGGCTTGTTCACCTGTATCAGGTTGTGATACTAATAAATTGTCAGTGTCTACTCCTAGATTTTTTGCATATACTGGGTCTAGGGCATGCTCTGCATCAATGAAAGCCGCTGTTCCACCCATTTTTTGCGCTTCAGCAATAATATGCAAAGCAACAGTGGTTTTTCCACTAGATTCTGGGCCGTATATTTCCGCAATTCTGCCACGAGGAATGCCACCAACACCCAAAGCAATATCTAGACTTAAAGCCCCTGTAGGTACCACGCTGACATTCGTCTCAATATTGTCCGAACCCAACTTCATTATTGAACCTTTACCAAATTGTCTCTCTATTTGATTGATTGCCATGCTTAAAGCTTTTTGTTTTTCCATTTTTATACCTTTAAGGTATTCACCTACCCTTCACATTAATCGAACATTAGTTCTGTGCATTATTATATATTATATATTATCTTCAGTCAATTGAAGTCTTATCATATTCAATGCCCACATACAAGAAAGCAACCTTATTCTCTGTCTATTGCCTGTAAAGTTAAATTTTTTATAAATAGTTCCTTGTTTTGTACTCAAACCAATGTATACAAGACCTACAGGCTTATTAATGGTAGCACCGCCAGGCCCTGCGATTCCGGTAATAGATACCGCAATATCAGCATCATGTATTTTTTTAGCACCCTCTGCCATTTCGACTGCACATTCTTTGCTCACTGCACCGAATTTATTCAAAGTATCGCGCTTAACACCTAGTATTTTGTTTTTAAACTCATTGCTATAGGTTATCAATCCACCATGATATATATTGGAAGCACCGGGAATTTCAGTTATCATACTAGCAAGCATTCCCCCGGTACATGATTCTGCAGTTACTAATGTCAAATTTTTTTCAATCAGATTTGATACTGCTACACTTTGTAAGGTCTGTTCATTTGTCCCGTAAACGGCAGATCCTAACCTTCTTCTTATCTCTTTTTCAACGGGGTCTATCAGGGCCTTATGTTCTTCCGGTTTGCATCGTGCTGTTATCCGCAACGTAACTTCGCTGCTTTTAGCAAGGGGTGCAATGGTGGGATTTGTTTGTGAAACTAACAAGTCTTTAATTTTTTCCTCAACACTGGATTCCCCTATTCCGAATATTTTCAATACCCTAGATTTTATAGATAAATCATCTTTGTTAAAAAGCTGTGGAATTACTTTTTTTTCGAACATAGGCTGTAATTCTTGAGGGGGACCAGGCAATATTACAAAAGTTTTGTGTTTATGTTTAATAATGGCTCCTGGGGCGGTTCCATTATCATTTTCCAATATAATAGCTTGTTCAGGAAACATTGCTTGTTTGATATTGCTCTGAGTCATTTTTCTATTGATTGATTTAAAATAGTTTTTTATTTTTTCTAAGCTTATGGGATGGATTACTGATTCTAGTCCTAAAAATTCAAATACTGTTTCTTTAGTCAGATCATCCATTGTAGGCCCTAATCCTCCGGTTGTTATTATCAAGTCTGATCTTTCATATGCAATTTTTATAGCTTGCAGTAGTCTTTGCTTATTATCGCCTACAACAGTATGAAAAAAAACATTTATACCTAGCCCTGCTAGTTTTTCAGAAATATATTGGGAGTCGGTGTTAACAATTTGCCCTAACAGCAACTCAGTTCCAACAGATATTATCTCACAATTCATTTTGCTTCACCTTTTCTGTTCAATATGGAATACTTGTTTATTTTTTATAAAATAATCAACTGCCGATACAATTGTAAACACTACGGCTATATACGTCATTATCTTGTCAAAAGGAAAATTTATCATTGAAAAAGGAAAATTTCTCAAAAGTATCGACATTATAGCTATTATTTGTGTAACGGTTTTTACTTTACCCCATGAGCTAGCAGCTACTATTACACCCCTTGAGGCAGCTATCGCTCTGAATCCTGTAATAATCAATTCTCTGCTGATTATTATCATGGCTATTATAGATGAAATCTCGCCTAGTTCTACCAATGATACCAAAGCAGTTGTTATGAGTAATTTATCTGCAAGTGGATCAATAAATTTACCCAAATCAGTTATTTGCTTTTGCCATCTAGCTACATAACCGTCCAAAATATCGGTGATAGATGCGATAAAAAAGATTAATGCAGCTATATATATATTGTTTGGAATATCCGAAAGAATTACAATCATAAAAGCAGGTATCATCAATATTCTTATCAGAGTAATTTTATTTGCCAGATTCATATATCTCTTCCCCCATCAGATCATATTCATAGGCTTCCACTATCCTAACTTTTATTAAATCTCCTGGTCTATGTTGATAACAGGTTCTTATAAAAATAATACCATCAATGTCCGGAGATTCAGCATAAGATCTGCCTGAATATAGGCCTTCTTCTATCATTTCTTCTACAAGTACTTGATATGTTCTCCCTATACGTTGATTATTCTTTTTATTGGATATCGCCTGCTGTACAGACATGATCTTGTCATATCTTTTTAGCTTAGTCGTTTTATCTACTTGATTTTTCATTTTATAGGCAAGGGTATTTTCTTCTCTAGAATACATAAAAACTCCCAGCCTATCAATTTCTATTTCTTTCACAAAGGAATAAAGTTCATCAAATTGCTGTTGGGTTTCACCAGGGAAACCTACTATTAAAGTACTTCTAATGATAATATCAGGTATCAGTTCCCTGAAACGGTTGATCACCTGTATTATTTTTCCACTAGTCGTCTTTCTGTTCATGGATTTCAAGATCCCATCATTTATATGTTGTATCGGTATATCAATATATTTACATACCTTATCATTATTTGCAATAGCGAGAATTAAATCATCATCGATGATATCAGGATAGCAATATAGCAGCCTTATCCATTTCAAATCTTTTATAGAACCAAGGCTTTTTAATAGGTCTATAAGTCTATATTCTCCGTATAAGTCTATTCCATATCTGGTACAATCCTGAGAAACCAATATAATTTCCTTTGTTCCTCTATTAACTAGATCCTGTACTTCTTTATATACACTCTCTATCGTTCTGCTTACGTAGGGTCCCCTTATACTAGGGATGATGCAATAACTACATCTATTATTACATCCTTCCGATATTTTAATATATGATGTATATATAGGCGTAATATGATACCTACCTATTGACTCATCGAATATATGGCTTTTTTCGCTATATATGCAAGATTTTTCACCGGCAAATGATTTTTTAATCACTTCACCTATTCTATGATATTCCCCTGTACCTAGCAATCCATCAATTTCCGGCATCCCATCAAGTAGTTCCTGCTTATATCGCTGTGATAAGCAACCTGTAACTATCAATTTTTTACACTGCCCTGTTTCTTTCAATTTGCCATATTTTATGATGGTATTAATTGATTGCTGTTTTGATGTTTCTATAAATGCACATGTATTTATAATGATGATATCAGCATCCTCAGCATTTGCAACTATATTATAACCCTGTTTGTTTAACGAACCTAGCATAATCTCTGTATCTATATCATTTTTAGGACAACCTAGAGTTATTACTTTGATAGTTTGTTTCAATAATAGTGCCCCTCTCTTTATTCTCTAATTCTTTTCATCTCTTCCCACTCCTGCCTGCTGATCAACACATTCCTAGGCCTACTACCATCATATCCACTTATTATTCCCATTTCCTCAATATCATCGATCAGTCTTGCAGCTCTTGCATATCCTATTCTCAACTTTCGCTGTAACATGGAGATTGAAGCTTGTTCGTTTTCTATGATCAGCTCTATAGCCTCCATCAACAACTCGTCTTCTGGATGCTCTTTGTCCACACTTTTTTCTGCTGCAATTTCTTCGAATATTTCTTGATGATACTCCACTTCCAATTGTTGCTTTACAAAGTTTACGACTCGTTCTACCTCTTTCTCTGATATATAAGCTCCTTGTACTCTCTTAGGTTTGGACAGACCAACAGGAAAGAACAGCATATCACCTTTCCCTAATAATTTTTCTGCTCCTCCCATATCCAGTATTGTCCTGGAATCAGCTTGAGATGATACGGAAAAAGCTATCCTAGAAGGTATATTCGCTTTTATTACTCCTGTAATAACATCTACAGAAGGCCTTTGGGTTGCGATTACCAAGTGAATACCTGCCGCTCTGGCCATTTGTGCTATTCTGCATATGGAATCTTCCACTTCATGTGGAGATACCATCATTAAATCCGCTAGCTCATCTATTATGACCACTACTTTAGGTAAAGGATTGTCCCCCTGCTTCGACACAGTCTGATTATATTTATCTATATCTTTAACTCCAGTCTTTGCAAATGACTTGTATCTATTATTCATCTCTTGTACTGTCCAGTTTAACGCACCTGCAGCTTTTTGGGGATCCGTTACAACTGGTATTAAAAGATGAGGAATGCCGTTGTAAGAAGATAACTCGACGACCTTGGGATCAATTAGCAAAAGCCGTAATTGATCCGGTGTTGCTTTATATAACAAACTTGTAATTATAGTGTTTATACATACGCTTTTTCCAGACCCGGTAGCACCTGCAATCAATAGGTGAGGCATATCAGACAAATCAGCAATAATATTATTTCCTGCAATATCCTTGCCTAATCCTATAGATAAGCAAGAATTGCTTTTTTGAAATTGTTGCGAACTGATAACTTCACTCAATAAAACAGATACAGCATTTTTATTTGGGACCTCTATTCCCACCGCTGCCTTTCCGGGAATAGGTGCTTCTATCCGTACTCCTGAAGCAGCCATATTTAAAGCTATATCATCAACCAGTGATGCGATTTTGCTTACCTTTACACCAGCAGCAGGCTGCAATTCATATCGAGTGATCACAGGTCCTCGACTAACTTGTACCACTTTTGCGCTAACCCCAAAGCTATCTAAAGTATTTTCTAAAATATTCACATTGTTCATTATTAATTTTTTATCGCTCTTTAGTTTTGGAAAATCGCTTTTATTCAATAGGTCAAGCGTAGGGTATTTGTAACCTTTTAAAGGTGGCATGGATATATTTATTTCACTAGTTTTGGGTTTATCAACGGATTTATTTTCATAATTTATAATGTTCACTTGCTGTTCCGCCGGCTGAATGTTGTCGGCAGTCTGTTGCAAGTTTTTATCATAAATCTCACAACCACTTTGTTCAACTTTCACCTTATTTTTTTTTATGGATTTAACTTTCATTTTTTTTTGTAATACAGAAAAGACATTTGTAAGGGATATTTTAGTTATAATTAAAAAATTTATTATTATAAGGGTTATAATTGCAATATATGAACCTATTATACCCAAAAGCTTTGTAAATAAAAAAGCAAACAATCCCCCAATAAGTCCTCCACCAGAATGGCTTATTCCATTATTATAAGTCCATAACAGATATTCTTTAAAGTCAGAATCATCAAAATTAAATGCATTGAATAACTTGACATTAAATATGGTGAGAACAAGAATAAATATTATTAACGAACATATAATATTTCTATTTGTAAAACATTGTGTTTTTGAAATCAGAATAAAAACTCCTGATACTATAATTATAACAGGTATAAAATATGCCCCAAACCCAAAAATACCAGATATCAATATATTGAGTGCATTGCCAATAGCACCACCTGCTTCAGAATATATGCTCACCAATGCAAATAATCCAAAGGATATAGTTATAAGTCCAATTATCTCATTTTTTATAAGATTTTTTTTGTTTTTTTTCATATGTACTACTCCTTAAAAACATTTGAATATATCTAAAATAATTATATGTGTATTTGTTTGATAAATCAAATAAATTGAGGTGAAAAGTTAAATAAGTACGGATAAAATCCGTACTTATTTGATGAAAAAATTATATATTATAACGAACAAACCTAATGTCCAACAATAATATGAAAAGTAGTGCAACTTCCCTCTATTTAGTAGCCGGATCAGCATCTTGATTGCAAAGAAACCTGAAATAGCAGCAAATATCATACCTATACTAACCGGAAGGAAAACGGAAGGATGGATACCTGTCTGTAATACACTTTTCCCTTCAATAATTGCAGCCCCTAGTATTACAGGTATTGATGCAATAAATGAGAATCTCGTGGCAGTCTCGCGGGTGAATCCGTTTAACAATCCTGCGAAGATTGTAGAGCCGGATCTAGATATTCCAGGCGTTATAGCTAAACCTTGAAATATCCCAATAGTTATTGCGTTTGAAAGTCTTATATCCTTTATACCTTTTTTACCTTTTGCTAATTTATCCGATATAGACATTAAAATACCGGTAATTAACAATGAGAAACCTACAAAATCAAGTGTTCCAAAGAGATGTTCTGCCCAATCATTAAAGAAATACCCTATAATTGCTGTAGGTATCGTTGCAGCGATAATCATTATAACAAATACCCTGTTAGCATTCATATCTATTTTTTTATTTTTTCCGGCGGCTTTTCTAAACAAATCTCTTATAAGTAAAAAAAACTCAATTATTAAGTTTACAATGTCTTTCCAAAAGATAATTATTACCGGAATAAGTGTACCTATATGCAGCATCACATCAAACGCTAGGCTAGCCCCTTGAATATTTAAAATATTTTGAGCAATGACCAAATGACCCGAACTGCTTACAGGTAAAAATTCAGTCAATCCTTGAATTATACCTAAAAAAATAGCATATATGATCTTAATAAATATTACCCCCTTTAAGCTAACTTTTTATAACAGTTCTATAATTATATCATATTTTTGTTTGTATTACTCAAATCAAAAACAAATTTCCGATCCAGGCTGAATATCCTGTCTCATATAGTCATTGGGGTTTGAGCTAATAATTCTTATTATTTTATACTTGTTATAATCTGTTTTTATCGCTTGGAGCATTACTCCTTGGTAATCTATCTCTTCTATTTTTTCAGAAAAATTATCCCAAAATATATTTTCTATACAGACAATAGAATGTATTATCAACGCACTCATCCCTTATTACATTTTTTTAAATCTATTAATTCATGAAGTTTGCTTATTGCATTCTTTATACCACCTACTTCGCTTATTAAACCATGTTTAACTGCTTCTTCACCAACTAAAACTGTACCTACATCATTGGCTAATTCCCCTGTTTGTAGCATTAATTCTATAAAAGTTTCTCTTTTTATGTTGGAATTATCTACAACAAATTTTATTATCCTTTCCTGCATTTTATTAAAGTAATCATATGTTTGAGGCACTCCTATTATAAGTCCGTTCATCCTTATAGGGTGTATTGTCATAGTGGCAGAGGGAACAATAAAAGAATATTTAGAACTCACTGCCATAGGAACACCGATACTATGTCCACCACCCAACACGATGGAAACTGACGGTTTTGATAGACTGGCTATCATCTCTGATATAGCAAGACCTGCTTCCACATCACCCCCCACTGTATTTAATATAAGCAACAGTCCTTCTATGCGCTCATTCTCTTCAATGCTTATGAGCTGAGGTATTACGTGTTCATATTTAGTAGTTTTATTCTGGGGTGGGAGCATTGTATGCCCTTCAATCTGTCCTATTATAGTTAACACATGAATATTGCTATTGCTCATATTTGGGATATTAGGCGTACCAAATTGATTTATGTTTTGAGCGGCATTTTGAGGAGGGCTATTTTTTTGTGTTTTGTTCAATTCAATCACTCTCCAAGGAAGAAATTATGATATCTGATTTCAAGTGATGATACATATATGAAACTAACTATAAACTTACTGTTTAATTATCTTTTAAAAGCTCATTCAACTTAATTTTATAGAATATATCGAACTATACATATCCGTATTATATTATTACACTCATCTTTGAAATATATTCTATAAAGATAAAGGGAACCTTATAAGGCTCCCTTTATCTTTTCCATAATTCAAATTCATCATGAAGTGCAATAACTGCTTTTACAGTATCTTGATTCCTGACTATACATGAGATTGTAGTATGGGAATCTGCCGTTTGCAGAATTTCAATTCCGGATTTTTTCAATGCGGAATAAATTCTCGCAATAACACCTGGAACTCCTTTCATTCTGCTACCTACTGCCGATATTTTGCTGCAATTTTTTATGGTTTTGTAGTTGTATTTGCTTTCATCCAATATGTGTTCAGCTTTGGATGTCATAGGTCCATCAACGGTAAATACAAGTTTAGATGGAAAGATATTTATCACATCTAGACTTATATTATTCTTTGCAAACCGGTGCAACAAGTTATCGTCGATATCATCGATATTTTCAACACTTATCTGAGTTCTGTCAAGTATATATGTTATTCCTGTTATAACTACATTGGGATCTTCTATTATCTTCTTCTTATCTTTAGATGAGTATGAGGTGATCAATGTTCCGGGGAGATCATTTGCTGCGTTTTTTATCAAAACAGGTATTCCGCACCGCTTTGCAATTTCCACTGCTTTAGAATATATTACTTTTGCTCCTTGATCTGCAATTTGGAATACCTCTTCATAGCTTATGGTTTTTAACACCTTAGCATTTGGAACTAGCCTTGGATCGGCCGTCATTATTCCATCAACATCAGTATATATTTCAATGGAATGGGCATTTAATGCTTCTGCTAATATGGCTGCTGTAAAATCACTTCCACCTCTGCCCAACGTTGTTAAATCTCCATCATCAGCTATACCTTGAAATCCCGCTACAACAGGTATTTTACCTTCTTTTAAAGATTTAAGTATTCTTTTTGGATTAACGTCTATCACTTCAGCGTTGCCATACGAATGATCGGTATATATGCCCGCTTGTCCACCGGTCAGAGCTATCGCTTGATAACCCAAATCTTTTAGTGTATTTGCCATAATGACACTAGATATTGTTTCACCACATGACATTATAAGGTCTAGCTCCCTCAATTCTATATCGCTATTGACTTCTTTGGCAAAGTTGAACAATGTATCAGTTGCATAAGGGGCACCCTCTCTTCCAATGGCAGATACCACAACAACAGGCCAAAAGCCACTCTTTTTACAATTAATTATTTTTTTAGCTGCATTTTTTCTGTTTTCGGTGGTAGCTACTGCAGTACCGCCAAATTTCTGTACTATAATTTTCATCCACATTCCTCCCTGAGTAAATGTAAATTATATTTAAATATCATATTTTATTATCATCGGTTGAATTTGATCATTTATCAACGCAGATTCTATAGTCGGTATTATTTTGTTCATGTCTGCAACTAAAGAATTAGGTTTCTTATAAGGATTATCCTGGCCAAAAGGAACAAAAAACATATTTTTGATATTTAACAATATTCCAATATTTTTTGCATTATTTGAAAGACCATCGTTTGTGGATATTGCTAAAACCACAGGTTTTAAATTTCTAAGCTGTGCTTTAACAGCCATAAGTACCGGCGTATCTGTTATGCCATGGGAAAGTTTTGCTATGGTATTCCCTGTACAAGGTGCAACTATCAATATATCCAATAATTTTTTTGGTCCTATCGGTTCAGCCCCTACTATGTTTGAAACTACACTATTTCCCGTTATCTCTTCCAGGTTCTTTATGACAATATCCTTTTGGAAAAATCTAGTATCATATTTATTAACAGAATCAGATACTATCGGTAAAATACTAGCCCCTTCTTCTTTTAATTTTTTCATTTGGGGAAATACTTGCTCAAATGTACAAAATGAACCGGTTAGAGCAAATCCAATTCTTTTATTTTTTATCATAATTATATATCCCCCTATATTATATCATTTTATTTTTGCCGATAATATTCGTGAAAAAATTTTATAAATAATTTTTGCAGAACTTTTAGGTGCAATCTTCCCGGGAAGTCCGGGATAAATATCTGCGGTTATTCCCAGCCTTTTTGCGGCCATAAAATCTACGCCTCCAGGCTTTGATGCTATATCTATTATTATTGTTTCTTTGTTTACCAAATTAAGCATCTCTTCATCTAATATCATAGTAGGTATTGTGTTTATAATAAAATCTTTATCTTTCAACGCATATTTTAACTGGTTTAAATGTATGCCTTTACAAGCATATTGTTCTATCCAAGCCAGATCTGATGACTTTCTTGCTTCTACTGTTACATCTGCCCCCATAGATTTAAATAAATGTGTTATACATTTTCCAGATTTACCGAAGCCTAATATAAGCACTCTGCTATTATGTATGGTTATATTGCTTTTTTCCATCGCTATTTGTATTACTCCTTCTGCTGTAGGTATGGAATTTAATATTGAAAATTCTTGATTCTCTGTGAGATCATAAAATTCGATGTTATTTGTTAAAAAGAATAATCTTGCTGTTTCGTTAAACTTTGAACCAAATACTTTTGAATCCTTGTTTATATATTCCAGCAACTCGTTAAAAATATAAGTTTTATTGGAATACCTTGAATTCAAGAAAACCTTATTTGTTATGGACGGTACCGGAAAAATAATTATTTCTGATTCTTTTAAGTATTCAAAAATATTGTTTTGTTTGAAGTCGTCAAATCCTACAATATTAACTCTATAACCCATATCCAACATAAATTTGTATAATTCCAGCTGCCGATCATCTCCACCAGCGATCAAATAATTGAAATCTTTTAATCCCAAACCTTTACCTCCCTACAGGTAAATAAATTTTATAGCACAAGATTATATATTATATAGTGTATGTAAAAAAAATTTGTTAGTGCTTGTATAAAAGAAAAAACTGTAAAGATGTGTATTAAGCATCTTTACAGCAACGATTCAACATAATTTTTAATTTTTTTCACCTGATAATGATCTCCTATGGCGGCAGCACATAAGCCTGCTTTATCCATTGTAATTTTTATCACTTCATCAACATCTGCATACGTTACATTATCGATCTTGTCCATTATGATGGAAGGAGAGTTGATGTTGTTAAGCATAAGTTTTGATTTTCCTATAGAGATCATCCTGCTACTTGTACTCTCTAATCCTAATATATAATTTCCTTTCATTTGTTCTTTGGATTTATTTATTTCTTCTTTTGAAAATCCATGTTTGTATATATTGTCTATTTCTTGGACTATCAATGAAATTACATCCTGAACTTGAGAAGGCTTTACACCAGCATATATAGAAAACATCCCGGCGCTGATATATGATGATGGATACGAATACACAGCATAAGCCAATCCTCTTTCTTCCCTTATTCTTTGAAAAAGCCTAGAACTCATGCTGCCCCCAACTATATTGTTCATGACCATCATAGGATAAATAAGGTCATCCCCATATTTTATGCCACCCATACCAAAACAGAAATGTATTTGTTCGGTAGTTTTGGGCTGCAACAATATATTGTTTTTAAAATTAATTTGATGATCAGGAATGGTTATATTTGCAGATTGTTTCATGCTTCCAAAATATTCATTTATCGTTTCTAACAGTAAATCAAAGTTAAAATTACCTGCAACAGAAATAACCATATTTTCAGGCGTATAATATTTCTTATAAAATTCAATAATATCCTGCTTTTCCAAATTTACTATTATGTCTTTTGTACCTAAAATAGGCATAGATAGACTACTACCATCGAAATAAGCTTTTGCAATTAAGTCGTGTATTGTTTCTTCCGGAGTATCCTCATACATATTTATTTCTTCTATTATGACGCCTTTTTCTTTTTCAATATCATTTATATCAAACTTTGAATTCAATATCATGTCAGACAATACATCAGCAGCTATATCTATATGAGTATCCAATACCTTTGCATAAAAGCAAGTAGACTCTTTGCCGGTAAATCCATTCAATTGTCCACCAATTTCATCTATTGTTTCAGCTATCTCTCTAGAGCTTCTTCTGTCAGTGCCTTTGAAAATCATATGCTCTATAAAGTGGCTTATACCGTTGTTATATTGATTTTCATAGCAAGAACCTGCCTTTACCCATACACCTATTGAAACTGATCTAAAATGTTCTATTTTTTCAGCAACCAGTGTAATACCATTATCCAGCACTTTTTCCATATACATTATGATAAATCCTCCCAATTAAAATTAATTACAATTATATAGATACCCAACTTTACAGGAAAAGTTGGGTTTAAAAAATCATCAAATAATAACTGATGTGAAGGCAAATCAATTGCTTAAAAAATATGGGTTTAAATTATAATATAAATTTTTAATATTGTATTCATAGTATTATATATCAGTTAAAAGCCTTATTCAATCGATTATATCAGAAACTTTAACAACTTTAAAACCTTTTTTGTCCAATCCCTCGATTATTGCAGGTAGAGCCTCCACAGTATATTGAGTAGGGTGCATAAGTACAATAGCTCCGTTATGTGGATTTTTTAATACTCTGTCTATTATTATATCTTTCCCTTCTCTCTTCCAATCAATAGTGTCTATGCTCCACATAATAGTTTTATATCCAAGCATGTCTGCTATCTGAACAGTTTGTTTATCGTAATCCCCGTATGGGGGAGCGAATAAGTCAACGTTGCTGCCGATAATTTTTTTTATTATCTCTTCTGTTTTTACTATCTCTTGTATATTTTGTTCTTTTGTCAGTTGACTATGTTTTTTATGGCTATATCCATGATTACCAATTTCATGTCCTTGTTGCACAATTTCTTTTAATAATTTAGGGTTATCTTCAGCCCATTCACCGCCAATAAAAAATGTTATTTTAACATTATGATCTTTAAACACATCCAGCATACCGGGCATATATTCTGTACCCCATACCACATTGCATGCAAATGCTATTTTGGGTTGATCTTCTTTCCCTTTATAGATAGGATTCTTTAATAAATCATTAAATACTTCTACCGGTGTTTTGCAAAATAAAAGCAGTACTAATATTATCAAAAAGATGATTAATATCAAATTGAGCAAATGTCTTTTTTTAAGTTTAAAATAAAATATTTTCAATCTGATACACTCCCTATATAAATATATATGCTTTAACACAGATATCCAACATATAATATATGTATATTCATGATTTTTTTATTTATTATAGAATAAAAAATCTAGTGATACTGCTCTAAATTTGCATATATTAAGCCATATAAGTTTTTTGCAAAACAAAAAGCATAAATCTTTTTTATGATTTATGCTTTCTATTATTTTTCTTCTTTTTTATTCTTTTGTTTAGCTTTCTCCTGTTCAATCAGCAAACTCTTTCGTGAAAGATTTATTCTTCCTTGCTTGTCTATGTCAGTAACTTTAACTAATATTTCATCGCCTACTTTAACTACATCTTCTACTTTTTTCACATGTTCAAGTGCCAGTTTAGATATATGGACAAGCCCTTCCTTGCCTGGTGCAATTTGTACAAATGCGCCAAATGGAAGTATGCGAACTACCTTTCCAAGATAGATTTCTCCTGGCTCTACATCCTTTGCTATACCTTCAACGATCTTTAGCGCTTTTTCAGCATTTTCAGCATCAGAAGAAGCGATATATACTTTCCCATTATCTTCTATATCAATTTTTACGTTTGTTTGTTCGATTATGCGATTGATCACTTTTCCGCCAGGGCCTATGACGTCACCTATTTTTTCTGGGTTGATTGTAGTGGTTATTATCTTAGGTGCATATTTTGATAATTCTTTTCGAGGCCGATTTATTACTTGCAGCATTTTATCCAATATATACAATCTGCCTTCTTTTGCTTGATAAAGGGCTTTTTGTAATATTTCTTGGTCTATGCCCTTGATTTTTATATCCATTTGAATTGCTGTAATCCCTTTTTCAGTTCCAGCTACTTTAAAATCCATGTCTCCATAAAAATCTTCTATTCCTTGTATATCGGATAATACGGCTACTTTTCCTTCATCACCTTTGATAAGCCCCATAGCAATACCGGCTACCGGAGATTTAATTGGAACCCCTGCATCCATCAATGCTAATGTACTACCACATACGCTGGCTTGAGATGTTGAACCATTTGAACTCATTACTTCCGATACCAACCTGATGGTATAAGGAAATTCGTTTTCATCGGGTATCATAGGTTCAAGGGCTCTTTCTGCAAGTGCTCCGTGGCCTATCTCCCTTCTACCAGGTCCCCGAATAACACCTGTTTCACCAACTGAATATGGCGGGAAATTATAATGATGCATGTATCTTTTACTTTCATCTTCCCCTATGTCATCTAATATCTGAACATCTCCCAGAGCACCTAGTGTGGCTACTGTCATGACTTGGGTTTGACCCCTTGTAAATAATCCTGATCCATGCGCTCGAGGAAGTAAACCTACTTCAGAACTTATGGGCCTTATCTGCTTAAGGGTTCTTCCGTCAGGTCTTTTTTCGTGTTCTAATATATTTTTCCTTACAACCTTTTTGGCTATACCCTCAATTACTGAATCAATATCCTTTTCCTGATCTGGATATTTTTCACTAAAAGCTTCATACACCTCATTTTTAAGGAGTTTTATATTTTTGTCTCTTTCAGATTTATCAGGTGTTTGTATAGCTGCTTCAATTTTATCTGATATAAACTCTGATACATCCAGATCCAATTGTGGATCTATCTCATAAAGTTGAGGTTCAAACTTTGGTTTTCCTATCTCTTCCACTATCTTTTGCTGAAACCCTACTATTCTTTTTATCTCTTGGTGAGCAAACATGATAGCTTCAATCATCAAATCCTCGGATATTTCATGAGCTCCAGCCTCCACCATGGTAATAGCATCTTCTGTACCTGAAACTACAAGATCGAGCAAGCTCTTTTCTCTTTGCTCACTATTAGGATTGATAACAAACTCGTTATCAATATATCCCACTGATACAGAGCCAGTAGGTCCATCAAATGGAATGTCGGAAATTGATAAGGCTGCAGAACTTCCAATCATTGCTAGGACATCAGGGGTATTATCGGGGTCAACAGAAAGAACTGTAGCTACTATTTGCACATCATTTCTCATATTTTTATCGAACAAGGGTCTTAAAGGCCTATCTATAAGCCTGGAAGTCAATATTGCTTTATCTGTAGGTTTTCCCTCTCTTTTTATGAAGCTGCCAGGTATCTTTCCTACAGCATATAACTTTTCTTCAAAATTAACACTCAAAGGGAAAAAGTCAATCCCTTCTCTAGGCTGATCCGAAGCAGTAGCAGTCACTAATATAGCAGTATCTCCATACTTTGCAAGTACAGAACCGTTTGCTAATTGTGCTAGTTTTCCTGTTTCAATTATTAATTCTCTTCCTGCTAGTTCCATTTTAAAAACTTTACTCATAATACTACCTCCTTTCAAATACTATTTTCTCACAAAACATAGAAAAACATGATTAAAACAGAATAATAAAAAAAGCGGGAATTTTCCCCGCTCGTTTATTTTCTAAGCTCTAACTTGCTGAGGATTGTTCGGTATCGCTCAATATCTTTGTTTTTTAAATAATTAAGCAATCCTCTTCTTTTTCCCACCATTTTAAGCAGTCCTCTTCTTGAATGATGGTCTTTCTTATGGATCTTTAAATGCTCATTCAAATGGTTGATTCTTTCTGTTAAAATAGCTATCTGAACTTCAGGAGAACCAGTATCGTTTTCATGAAGTTTGTACTTAGTAATAATTTCCTGCTTTAATTGTTTGTCCATAAATATCACCTCCTTATTTTTAAAACGCCATAAGCCGAGACAACGTCGGAGAATCGTATATCCCTGCATATGGTTAATATAGCCAACATAAACTATTTTAACATAGACAATTTTTTTTGTAAATCATTTTATTTTTCAATATCTAAATCAGGTAACATTTCTTTGATAGATATCCTCATTTCTTCTTTTTGAAACTTATCCTTGTTGTTACCAGATTTATTGTTTTTAGGTGTTTGTCTTTCGATAGTTTCTTTTATACTAAGACTTATTCTTTTATCCTTTTTATTGACTTCCATAACTTTTGCCTTTACCTGATCTCCAACCTTTAAAGCATCTTCCACTTTTTCTATCCTCTTATCAGATATCTGAGAAATGTGCAATAAGGCATCTACTCCTGGCTCTAATTCAACAAAAGCCCCAAAGGAAGCTATTCTTACTACTTTACCATCGATGATAGAACCTACTGGATATTTTTTGTCTACATATTCCCAAGGATCAGGAAGCGTCTGCTTATATCCTAGAGAAATTTTTTCTTTTTCTTTATCAAAATCCAAAACCTTAACATCTATTTCATCCCCTATGGATAATACTTCTGATGGATGCTTGATTCGTCCCCAGGATAGATCTGATATGTGTATTAGCCCATCAATACCGCCTATGTCTATAAAAGCGCCAAAGTTTGTGAAGCTTTTCACTTTTCCTTTTATTACGCTATCCACTTTGATTGTTGAAAAAATTTCTTCCTTTTTCTCTTCAATGGCTTGCTCTAAGACAGCTTTTCTGGAAGCAATAACTTTATTTTTACTTTTGTCAATTTCTATTATTTTTACTTCAAAATCTTTTCCCATAAAACCATTGAAATCTTTTATAAACTTTATATCCACATGTGAGCCGGGCATAAATACTTCTATTCCATCGATATTTAATAAAAGGCCTCCCTTTACAATGCTACTTACTTTACCTATAAGTGTTTGATTGCTATCATAGGCTTGTTGTAACTTATTCCATGCATTTTCTATGTCTATTCTTTTCTTAGACAAAATAACTGTATTTGCTTTTTCATCCACCTTTTTAATGTATACATTAAAGCTATCTCCTTCTTTAAATAATTCAGAAAGTTGTTGATCATCGGATAGCAAAATTTCATTTTTAGGAATTACACCATCAAATTTATAGCCTATATTAACAATAACTTGATCTTGGTCAACTCTTAGTACATTGCCTTTAACGATATCTCCTTCATATAAATTTATTACTTCTTCATCTAAAACACTCATCTGTTCATTTTTTATTTCTTCACTCATCTTGTTAATAACCTCCCTTATTATCCAATCAGGTGTAGAAGCACCAGCTGTTATTCCTACAACTGATTTTGAATTAATATTATTAAAATTAATTTCATTTACTGTTTCAATGAGATAGGTTTGAGTACAGTTTCTTTTACAAATCTGGTATAATTTTTTTGTATTTGAACTGTTTTTTCCGCCTATTACAAAAACCACATCTGCTTCTTTGGAAATATAGTCAGCCTCTGTTTGACGCTTTTCAGTAGCATTGCATATCGTATTAAACACGACTATGTCTTTTATACGTGAAGTAATATCAGGTAGAAGCTGCCCCCATAAATTTTTATTTAAAGTAGTTTGTGCAACAACACATGCTTTTTTTATACAATTGATATTTTCGGTTATATCATCTATGCTGCTTATGATATTTGCCTGATTATTGCACCAACCGTTAATTCCGATTACTTCAGGGTGATTACTATCACCTAATATAATGATCTCATATCCTTTATCATGATACTTTTTAACAGTATTATGTATTCTCTTGACATAAGGACAAGTTGCATCTATTAAATTAATATTTCCAATGCTTATTTTTTGATTCCGATACACATCAGGGGACACTCCATGGGACCTTATTACTACATTGCCCTTGTCAATTAGATCTATATCTTCAATTACATTAACCCCCATATCTCTTAATTTATCGACCATCTGCTTATTATGGATTATGGGGCCTAAGGTATAGATATCACCATTTTTATTTTTTATTGTCTCAAAAACAATATCTATCGCTCTTTTTACTCCGAAACAAAAACCAGCATTTTTTGCTACAATTATATCCATTAAATTATTCACCTAATTTCATCAATTGGTCTAAAATATATTGACTTATATCATCTAGCATTTCCTTTTGATTTTTACCTTTATAGCCATCCAAATTAATGGGCTTACCGATATTGACGCTTACTTTGCTAAACAATTTGTAATCGGTCTTTATGTATATAGGTATCAAAGGAGCTTTAGACCTTAAAGCTATAAGAGCAATGCCTGGTTCTAACTTTTTTAAATTTTTATTCTTACTTCTAGTACCTTCAGGGAAGATCCCGAATATATCCCCTCTTCTTAAAACTTTCAATGAATTTTTTATTGCACCGATATCTCCTTTTCCCCTGCTCACTGGAAACGCACCTAAATGGTTTAATATAAACCTCATTATAGGATTTTTGTAAAGTTCTTTTTTTGCCATAAAAAAAATCTGTCTTTCTAAAGTTATTCCTATAACCAGAGGGTCTAGATATGATATATGATTTGAAAATACTATACAGGGCCCTTTTTTAGGAATATTATCCAAACCTTGAACTTCAATATTATACATCAATTTAAGTATAACGGATACAATAATTTTTGCAAATTTATAGAACATATTATCCCTACCATACTATTATTATATATGAGCTAATATTTTAGCAACTACTTGTTCGATTGATTTGTTTGTTGTGTCGATTAAAATTGCATCAGAAGCTTTTTTTAAAGGTGCAAATTCTCTGTTCATATCATTTTCATCTCTTTTTTTGATTTCTTTTTTTAGCTCCGTTAAGTTAACGTTGCAACCTTTTTCTTTTAATTCCTTATATCTTCTTACTGCTCTTTCTTCTACTGTAGCAGTTAAATAAAATTTCTTATCTGCATGTGGCAATACATATGTACCTATATCCCTTCCATCCATTATAACATTATTATTGTTAGCAATATTCCTCTGAATATCTACCAACATTATTCTTACATCGGGTATCACAGCTATGTTTGAGGCCATGGATGAAACCTCAGGAGTCCTTATTTTCCCAGTTACGTCTTCACCATTTAGAAATACCAACTGCTTGTCCAGATGATATTCTATGTTAATATTAATATTTTTTAATTCACTGATTATTTTATCTTTTTCACAAGGTTTAATATTTTTTCTTATAAAATAGAGCGCAGCTGCTCTGTACATCGCACCGGTATCAAGATATATATATCCCATTTTCTCTGAAAGTAATTTTGCTATGGTACTTTTGCCAGACCCTGCAGGACCGTCGATTGCGATATTTCTTTTGTTCAAAGGCAAACCCTCCTAAATCAAAAATAAAACTACCACCGTCTAAAGGTGGTATATAATATCAACATATTATTCCAGTAATATCCGGCCTAAGAGTTTTTGCTTGTTTAAGATAGATATGCTTAACTTCTTTTTGTGATATTTCTGAATTGGCCTGTACCATCACTCTTATACACATATTAAGACTATTTTTTATATCCATTTCATTTGCACACATCAAAGCAGCATTAACAATGCCTAGTTCCCTTGCAGCAACGGCTGGATATACAGCCGTTAAGTCTCTTGTAGCGGTAAAAAAAACACTTATAATTTCCTCTTTTTCTATATTATTTTGACACATTATTTCTTTTAATAGCAGCTCTGTATTTCTTAAAATATCTTTTTTTGTATCATTTTCAACTGTTATAGCACCACGGATAGCAACAAGATACATCAAACTACCTCCATCATTATACCACTCTATGACCTAGACCTATTGCTATTTCATTTAAATGCAGCAATCCTATCCCAAAAAAGATTGCCACACTTACATGGTCATTATATCTAGCTATGCCTATTTTCCCACCTACATTCAGACCTAATGCTTTAGGTAGTATCTGGTTCAATGCTTCATGAGCAGCACCTGCAATAGCACCTTCTTCTGCATGGCTAGCAGATATAACACCTTCCCTTTTTGCAGCAACAACGGCCCTTTCAATTATCCTCATCACTGAATTAGCAAATTCCCCACCATAATCCACCGCTGCAGTTTTAATGTCTTTTTGCAGGTATTCCTCTTTTAATCTGACTTCTTCGTTACGACTATGAGTGATACTCATCTTCAGTGCAACGCTAGCAATCTCTTTACTGCCGTATCGTTCCATAAAAACCCCCGCCATTCTACAAATCTTAATAATAATTATATATATTTTTTGTATTTTATACAAGGACTATTTGAAATTAACCATCCCAATAGAATTAATATATTTGTCAAGCTTGTATGTTTTGCCAGCTTTAATACTACGGATCTTGTCTCCAACAGATATAATTTCTGCACTAGAATTTGTTTTTTCCCAGCTGTTTATTATATTTATAATATCATTATCTCTTACTTCTAACATGATTGTATTTATGCCATTGGCTGTGAAATTAGCTTCTCTTCCATTGACTTGGATTGAATAATTATCAATGTCCTTGCTTAATCTGATTTTAACATAATCTACATCGCTGGATTTTATATCAAATCTTTTACCTGCATATAATTTATTTGAATAATTGAAATATTCTCTACCAAAATCAGTTAACATGAATAACTGAATAACTAATAGAATTGATAATAATGTGATTATTAGCCTACTTAAAATTATTAAAAAAAATTCTATGGTATAATGACTTCTACTAGGTTTTTCCCACATTCAGCCTTCCTCCTGGTCATCTCGACAATGTACTCCCGCAGCATATCCTGTAGAAAAAGCGATCTGCAAATTGTATCCACCTGTCAAGGCATCAACATCTATTAATTCACCCGCAAAATAAAGATTTTTTATCAATTTAGATTCCATAGTATATGGATTTATTTCTTTAACATCCACCCCGCCTGAAGTTATCATTGCATGGCTAAAAGATTTTGTGCCTATTATATCCAATTCAAAGTTATGTATATTATTTAAAAACCTTTGTCTCTTATCATATGTTATATTACTCCATTTTTCTTGTTGTTTTATTTTTGAAATTTCTAATATAATCTGTACCAATCGAACTGGAATTAAATCAGCGATACTGTTTTTTATGCTCCGTCCCGGTTGGGATGAAAACGCTTGAAAAATAGTTTGGTCTCCTGATGGAATGCAATCAATAAACATTTTGATATTATCCATATCCATGTATTTTGTTGCGTAACTGCTAGCATTTAATGCAGCAGGTCCACTTATACCATAATGTGTGAAAATTATTTCTCCTATTGTTTCAAATATATTTTGTGTACCTTTATGGATTTTTATTAGCACATTTTTTAAGGATAGTCCTTGTATATCCCTAGTATATTTTTGCTTTGTTATCAGAGGGACTAATGCAGGCTTTAGATTTGTTATAGTATGGCCTACCTGTTTAGCTAATCTATATCCATCGCCATTTGAACCCGTTGAAGGATAAGATTTTCCTCCAGTAGCTAATATTAATTTATTGCAATAAATTTTATTACCATTGTCAGTTAATATTCCGATTATCTTGTTATTTTCAGTTAAAATTTTTACTACTTTAGTATTTAACATTATTTTAACTTTGGAATCCGATAAAAAGTTAGTCAGGGTATTGACAATATCTAGTGAATTGTCCGATACAGGGAAAATCCTTCCTCGGTCTTCCTCTTTTAACTCTACCCCTCTTTTTGTGAAAAAATTTCTCAAATCATGGTTTGTAAACCTATTCAGGCAATTATATAAAAACTTGTTGTTAGTAGGTACGAAAAAATTGATAATATCATCAATATTTGAAGTGTTAGTCAAATTGCATCTACCATTCCCGGTAATCTTTAACTTTTTGCCTAATTGTGTGTTCTTTTCAATTAGGCAAACTGTGTTATTATGGCAAGAGGCTATCCCTGCAGCCATCATTCCTCCAGGACCTCCGCCTATTATGATTGTATCTGAATACATGAATATTTCTCCTTTTAAAACAAAAAAGCACTAGAGCTATCTAATACTTACTAGTATATCTTATAATTTTCCCATATTTTCTCTAATTTATTAAAAGATTTATATATTTCATCTTGTTTTTTTAATCCAACAGAAACAATAAGTGCATTTATAAGACTTAAAGGTGCGACTAATGAGTCCACAAAGGAAGCCATATCACTTCTGGCGATCAGAGTATGATGAGCGATATTGTTTAAGGGCGATGTCTTACTATCGGTCAGACCGACTATAGTAGCCCCTTCATCTTTTGAAAATTTGAGCAATTCAATCGTCCTTCGGGAATACCTAGGAAAGCTAATACCTATCACTAGGTCTTTTTTGTTTACTTTCATAATTTGTTCAAAGATATCCCCAAAACCATAGGTCACAACTTTTACATTATCAAGTATAAAGTTTAGATAATATGCTAGAAATTGAGCTATAGGGGCAGCACTTCGCAAACCGATTATATAAACTTTTTCCGCTTTAAATATATCTTCGACAACCATATCAAATACGCTGGAGTCTATCTCATCTATTGTAGCTTTTATGTTGTTCATATCGGCTTTTAAAACACTATGGAGTATTGTTGATTTGTTTAGTTCTGTTGATAACTCAATTCGCTGTGCTGTAGTCAGCTTTGCGCGCACCAGTTCCCTCATGGCCTTAAGCAATTTAGGATAACCATCATATTCAAGCAAATTTGCAAATCTAACCACTGTTGATTCGCTTACACCTACAGTTTGACCAAGTTGTGATGCAGTCATATAAGCTGCTTTTTCATAATTATTTATTATATATTCAGATATAAGTTTCTGTCCTTTGCTCATCCTGCTATATGTAGAATTTATTCTTTTGATGAGGTCATGACTTTCATCCATGTGCATCCTCCCAAGCTATTACAGAATCTATTTCAAGATATTAGTAATTTATATCCTAGTCCTGAATATGAGATTCTTTTTACTATATTCTAACATAATGTTGACTGGATGTAACTATTATTTAATTGTTTAAGTCCGATTTTTGCAGCCGATGAAACATATTTATATCCGTAAGATTATATGTGATTGGGGTAACTGATATATACCCTTCCTTTATCGCTGATACATCTGTATTTTTATTGTTTTTTTCTTCAATCAACTGGCCAGCTAACCAATAATAATCTGTTCCTCTCGGATCTTTTCGTTTTATGTAGTTATCTTTATATTTTCTTATACCCATTTGTGTGATTTTAGTTCCTTTTATTTCTGTCCTATTTATATCAGGTATATTTATATTCAATATAAATTCTTCAGGGATTCTTTTGGCCTGTAGTCCATTTATAACTTTTTTACAAGTTCGAGAAGCATAGATAAAATTTTGTTCTATGCCGTTTTCTACTGAAATCGCTATAGAAGGAACACCCATAACTGATGCTTCGATGGCGGCTGCAACAGTACCTGAATATATTATGTCAGTACCTATATTTAAACCAATATTTATTCCGGAAATAATTATATCAGGTTTTATTTTTAAAAATTCGTCTATAGCTAGCTTAATACAATCTGCAGGGGTTCCGGTACTGCTAAACGCATTTACACCTGAAATAAACAGATCTTTTTTTTGTATTCTTATAGGTCTGTGCATAGTTATTGCATGGCCGATGGCACTTCTCTCTCTGTCAGGAGCGACCACATATATTTTAGCTATATCCTTTAGAGTGTTGGCTAGATATTTTATGCCTTCAGAATAAATTCCATCATCGTTTGTTATGAGTATATTCATGTATATTCCTCCTCGCTTTATAACGATTGTTACAAAGTCAAATTTTATAAAACATAGAACAAGGAGCTGATATAAAAGTATGAGTAGTTTACTTGCTTTCATATCAGTTCCTCAAAAAGCAAGGTTTAAAAAAATATAACAACAACTGCTATAAAGCCCTATCTTTTAGATAGGGCTTTATACTCTATTATACAGGATGTATCTGATCTTCCTTGTCCAGCAATGTGCTGTCTATTTTATATTTTTGTGCCTGTCTGTATTTAAAGAAATTAATTGCTACCTGTGGGAAGAGCGCATATGAAAGCACATCCTCCTCTTGTTCAATATATTCCTTTATCTCATCTCTATATTTATCAAGAGCAGGCTCTATATCATCTGCAGGGCGGTAATCTATAGGTTGTTCATCCCCTATTATCTTTTTCTGAACGTCTGGATTTACTTCTCCTGGCAAGCGTCCATACTCTCCCCTGAGTAAAGCTTTTGACTCATTTGTTACCATTTGATATCTTTTCCCTGTAAGTACATTCAATACTGCTTGAGTACCTACAATTTGACTGGTTGGCGTAACAAGGGGCGGATATCCGAAGTCTTTCCTAACCATAGGCACTTCCTCTAATACTTGCTCGAATTTATCCTCTGCGTTCTGCTGCGTCAGTTGTGACAGCAAATTAGAAAGCATCCCGCCTGGTACCTGATATATCAATGTTTTGATATTTATACCTAAAACTTTTTCATTTAAAAAACCCTGATGTTTGAGCTGATCCGCTACCTCTTTAAAATGCTCGGCTATTTCATTGAGCAGGTCAAGATCTAACCCAGTATCATATTCGGTACCTGCTAGAGTTGCAACCATTGGTTCAGTAGCAGGTTGTGATGTACCGTTCCCTAAAGGCGATAGTGCAGTATCAATTATATCTGCACCTGCTTCTATTGCTTTTAAGTATACCATTGATCCGGTACCACTTGAATTATGAGTGTGTAAATGTATAGGTATTTTTATAGCCTGTTTCATCTTTTTTACTAATTCATAGGCTTTATATGGTAGTAACAAATTGGCCATATCTTTTATACAAATAGTATCAGCACCCATTTTTTCCAATTCAACTGCCAGTTTAACAAAATAATCAACAGTATGGACGGGGCTAGTAGTATAACTTATAGCTGCTTGTACGTGTCCACCGTATTTTTTGGTTGATTTTATGGCCTGTTCCATATTTCTAGTATCATTTAATGCATCAAATATTCTAAATATATCCACGCCGTTTTCCTTGGCTTTTTTAACGAAAAGATCTACAACGTCATCAGGATAATGCTTATATCCTAGAAGATTTTGTCCTCTCAAGAGCATTTGTAGTTTTGTGTTTGGAATAGCCTTTTTTAATTGTCTCAACCTATCCCATGGGTCTTCATTTAAATATCGAAGACAGGAATCAAAAGTAGCTCCTCCCCATGCCTCTAAAGAATAGTACCCTACCTGGTCTAATTTATTGGCTATAGGAAGCATATCTTCCGTTTTCATCCTAGTTGCTGCCTGAGATTGATGAGCATCTCTGAGTATTGTATCAGTAATTTTAACTTTTGCCATCAAATTTGCCTCCTTAATCAAATTTACTCCCATATTATCCGAACAAAGAGAGCAGAACCCCTGCAGCAATCGCTGAACCTATGACACCTGCAACGTTAGGTCCCATCGCATGCATGAGTAGAAAATTGCTCGGATTTTCTTTTTGTCCCACTGTTTGTGCAACACGTGCAGCCATCGGAACTGCTGAAACCCCTGCTGATCCAATCAAAGGATTTATCTTTCCACCGCTCAATTTGCACATCAGCTTTCCGAACAAAGTACCTGTCGCTGTACCAAATGAAAAAGCAATGAGCCCTAAAACTATAATACCGATAGTCTGCGGACTTAAGAATGTTTCAGCATTAGCAGTAGCTCCTACTGTCACACCTAAAAATATAGTTACGATATTTATCAACTCGTTTTGTGCTGTCTTGCTAAGCCTATCTACAACTAGACTTTCTCTGAAAAGATTTCCTAACATCAGCATACCCAATAATGGGGCAGCAGAAGGAAGCAAAAGACTTCCAAGTATTGTAACAACAATAGGAAATAATATTTTTTCAAGTTTAGACACAGGACGAAGCTGTTCCATGACTATCATTCTCTCTTCTTTAGTGGTCAAAGCTTTCATTATTGGTGGCTGAATTATAGGTACTAAAGCCATATATGAATAAGCTGCCACGGCTATAGGTCCCAGTAGATGAGGTGCTAAACGCGAAGTCAAAAATATAGCTGTTGGTCCATCGGCCCCGCCTATTATACCTATTGAGGCTGCTTCTGGGCCTGTAAACCCGAGAAAAAGTGCACCTATAAATGTAAGGAATATACCGAACTGGGCAGAAGCTCCTAATAATAAACTTTTAGGATTGGCTATCAAAGGACCAAAATCTGTCATGGCTCCTATCCCTAGAAAAATGATCGGTGGATAGATTCCTAACTCTACACCCCGGTATAGATAATAAAGTAATCCGCCTATTTGTTCCAGTTCGCCTGTCGTTTTATTATAAATTGGCTCTGCCATCAATCCTGCTGCAGGCAAATTCGCAAGAATCATTCCAAAAGCTATAGGTAAAAGCAAAAGTGGCTCATACTTCTTTTTTATTGCAAGATATAGCAATATACATGCTACAGTTAGCATTATCAACTGTCTGTAATCAATTTGCGCAAAACCTGTATTCTTAAGAAAATCTATCAAAGCTTTGCTAAAAGATAATTTCTCCATCTGTTTCGCCTCACTTCCTTATTGCAAATACATTTAATTAAATTTATTGTAATGATGCTAGCACATCTCCTGTATCAACAGTAGCACCTTTGCTTACATTTACTGATGCAACGGTTCCGTCTTCAGGAGCCATTATCTCATTTTCCATCTTCATCGCTTCTAATATAAACATAACGTCTCCTTTTTTGATGCTGTCTCCGTTATTTATCTTTACATCCAATATATTGCCGGGCATCGGAGCTTTTATTTCTTGTGCACCTGTAGGTACAGAGGCAGATGGTTTAGAAGCTGGTTTTTTAGTCTCATTAGATTGGTTTTTATCAACAACTTGAGCAGTTGGCTGAGGCGCTGGTCTAGTTGTAACAGTGCTACCATCATTTATCTCTTCTACTTCTACTTCATATGATTTACCATTAACAGTGATCGCAAATTTTCTCATATATATATTCCTCCCTTTCGAATCTATCGCATTATCTATTTAACTGTTCCTGTCTGGCTATTTTGTTCCACACAGGTATGTTGTCAGGAAACCGTTTTATTGAACGCACAACGATATTATGTGTGGAAGTATTCAAACTTGCAGCTATTGCCGCTGTTATTACTGCAATCAATTCAAATTCATCTTTTTGATGGTCATCATTACATTGTGCATCTTCATCATTGTTTTCAGAAACATCATTGATATCCGTCTCAATTTTTGTTATAGCTGTGTTTTTTTTAGCTCTGTTCTGATTATCATAGATCAATACCTTAAGCAGGTTGAGTATGTATACTAGCGCTATAAGGACTATAAATACAGTACCCATCCCCAAAAAAGTAACAATCAATCCATTTGATAATTTATCCATACTTTCACTCCTCTCGTAGGGTTAAGCCTTATACGGGAATATTTCCGTGTTTCTTCTTAAGGCCGCTTTGCCTCTTGCTAGCTAACATCTCAATAGCATTTATCAATCTTGGTCTAGTTGCTTCAGGTTCTATTATATCGTCTACATAACCCCTGGCAGCAGCCTTATACGGATTTGCAAACTCATCCCTGTATTCCTGTATT
Source organism: Clostridia bacterium (assembly GCA_028698525.1). Lineage (NCBI taxonomy): Bacteria > Bacillati > Bacillota > Clostridia > Clostridia bacterium. Next base: position 11,175 of record JAQVDB010000006.1, on the reverse strand, counting down.
TTAGTCTGTCTAAAGGTCTGAGGATCTTGGGATTCTTCTATCTCTTTTCTAAATACTATATTAGCAGCACCTTCAGGTCCCATTACAGCTATTTCGGCAGTAGGCCAAGCTAGAACAATATCTGCTCCTAAGTGCTTGCTGCTCATAGCGATATATGCCCCACCATATGCTTTTCTCACTATTACGTTTATCTTGGGCACAGTAGCCTCGGAATATGCAAAAAGCAGTTTGGCACCATGTCGTATTATGCCGCCATGTTCTTGAGAAACACCTGGCAGATAACCCGGAACATCAGTAAAGGTAACGATAGGTATATTAAATGAGTCACAGAATCTAACAAATCTAGCAGCTTTGTCTGAAGCATCAATGTCTAAACAACCTGCAAGCACTTTTGGTTGATTAGCAATTATACCCACTGTCTTTCCATTAAGGCGTCCAAAACCTGTTATAATATTTTGAGCAAAATATGGCTGTACTTCGATGAAATCGTTATTATCTAACACTTCCAGTATAATATTTTTCATATCATATACTTTGTTGGGCTCGTCTGGAATTATTTTGTTAAGCTCGGAAGAAAGTCTGTTCAAATCATCAGTTATATCATTGCCTGGAGATTCTTCCAAATTATTAGAAGGGAGAAAACCCATAAACTTTCTCAAGTTCTCAAGACATGTCTTTTCATCCTGATATACAAAATGTGCAACTCCGCTCTTTTGATTATGAGCCATTGCACCTCCTAATTCATCAGCACTAACTTCTTCGCCAGTTGCTGCTTTTATTACCTGCGGACCTGTTATAAACATCTTGCTGGTACCGTCCACCATGAATATAAAATCTGTTAGAGCAGGAGAATAAACAGCACCACCAGCACACGGCCCCATAATAACAGATATCTGAGGTATTACTCCAGATGCTTTTGTGTTTCGTAAAAATATTTCACCATATCCCTTTAAAGCATCTATACCCTCTTGGATTCTTGCACCGCCAGAATCATTGAGACCTATTATTGGAGCACCCATCTCAATGGCCATATCCATTACCTTGCAAATCTTTTTAGCATGCATCTCCCCTAGGGAACCACCAATAACCGTAAAATCCTGGGCATAAACAAATACCAATCTATCTTGGATGGTTCCATATCCGGTTATCACACCATCACCATGGGCTTGTACTTGAGGCATATTAAAGTTTGTAGATCTATGTTCTACAAAGGCATCAATTTCTACAAAGCTACCTTGGTCTAACAATAGCTCCAGCCTCTCTCTAGCGGTAAGCTTTTGTTTTGAATGTTGTTCTTCAATCTTTTGCTTGCCGCCACCTTGCCTAATTGAAATCTTCTTGCGTTGCATATCGGCAATCTTGCTATCTGTAGTCATTCACAACCCTCCAGTTAAAAAATATAAAATATATATAAAAACAATGTTCTAAATTAAATAAAAATATATCCTTGACCAGTTTAACCTTCAAAATTGTTTTTGTCAAATAAAACAACCTCGCCCAACTTCTATTATTCTACAAAAACACCTTGATTCCTTCTTTTTTTATTTCTTTTGAATAATAATTAACTCAGGAGGGTTATTAGGTTTGTTAACAAAATATGAGTGAAGAACAGAATATTCTTTGGAATCTAATTCCTTGACATATTTGATTATCTCTTTTTTCTCATATAATCCACCATCGTGCCCTGTATATAGGCATATAACTATTATACCTTCAGTATCCAACTTCGTTTTACATATATCTATGCATCTTATCGTGTTTTCCGGCAAAGTTATTATCGAGCGATCCCCGCCGGGCAGATATCCAAGATTGAATAGAACTCCATTTATATTTGTGTTGATATAATTGCCAATATTTTGATGTCCATCATTTATCAATACTACTCTTTGTTGCAACCCATGATCAATAAGCCGTTTTTGGGTGGCCTTAATCGCTTTGTCTTGAATATCAAATCCATATACTATTCCTTTTTCCCCTACCAGCTCTGCTAAAAAAACAGTATCATAACCATTGCCCACAGTTGCGTCAACAACTGTTTGTCCGGGTCTTACCACTTTTTCCAAAAATTCGTGAGACAGTTTAACTGTACTTGATAATAAATTCACCATTCTTCCTCTCCTGTCATTTGCTATACATTTAAAAAACTCCCTTATTTATGGGAGCAGTTATTATCAAAATATCCGTCCAGGTTTAATACCATAAAACTACAGCCACTACCGTACACCTTATCAAAATTAGACTGTATATTATTTCTAGGACTTGTATGATTAAAACCTAAGTTTTTAAATAGTTTTTCATGTTCAACAATCCTTCTGGTGAAAACAGTCTTTTGACCGCTTAAATCGATCATATTTAATGCTGATTTTATTAATGCTATTTTAAATTGGATGTTTTCCTTATCCTCAAATAAAAAAAGATTGTCAATGAGGCAAAAATCTAAAAAATATAGCATACCAATAGTTCCAATAACTTTTCCATCCTGTTCTGCTATAAGATAGTCAAAAAAAATATTCCATTGCTGTTCATCAATAGTTGATAGTATAAAGTTTCTCTGTTGTTTATTTGTTTTTTTAATCGAAATCATTGATAACCCCCTAAATTATAGACTTTTTAAATAATTAATCTCTTTATTGTTTAGCAACCTCCATTGCCCTGGTTGAAGCGATCCGATTTCGAGGTTCTGAATCGCTATTCTCTTAAGATAAAGCACCTTATGCCCTATCCTTTGACACATTCTCCTTATCTGTCTGTTTCTTCCTTCTTTTATCCCTATAGTTACTACAGCGTTTCCATCAACTATTTTATTTATTTTAATGAAAGCAGGACTAGTAATCCCATCCTCTAGCCTAATTCCCTTTTTAAAAATATGTAGTTTTCCTGATGAAGGTACCCCATCTAATATAGCCAGATATCTTTTTTCTACCTGATTTCGAGGATGTAATAATTTGTTTGTCAACTCTCCATCATTAGTGAGAATAAGAAGTCCTTCTGTTTCATAATCCAATCTACCTACAGGATATATCCTATAATTTATATCACCTATATAATCTAATACTTTTTTTCTACCAAACTGATCATCAGCTGTAGTCACACATCCTGAAGGTTTATTTAAAAGAATGTATATCTTTTTGTCCTCTTTGACAATTTTTTTGCCATCTACAGTTACTTTATCCACTCCAGGTTTTATTTTTAGGCCGGGTTGACTTGCTGTCTTTCCATTCACCTTAACCCTTCCCTGAGTTATTATCTCTTCACTTTTCCTTCTGGAAGCAACCCCACATTGAGCCATGAACTTTTGAAGCCTCATGCATACCACCTTTAATATCAATAGATCCAATTTTTGATTATTTTATCAAATGTTCTTATAAAAGTCTTTTCTGGTATTTGGCTATCGGTTACAAGATTAGTTTCAGCCAGCACCTTATTGCCAAGTTTCACTATTATTTTACCACAAATTTTATTTTTCTCCACTGGAGCTTTTATATTTTTTTCATATCTTTTTATCAGGTTCACTTTTTTTGTTTCACTTCTCTTTAACGTTACCTTTAAATTATTTTCACAAACTGCGTTTACAAAATCCTCTTCACCTTTTAGTACAGGTATTTCTTTTATTGTTTCGCCCTTTTTGCAGATATCGTACACACCATAATTTTTAAAAGCATGTTCCATTAATTCCATAGATTCTTCAAACATAGGACCACAATTTAAAACAACACATACTAACTGTAGGCCATTTCTAGTTGCAGATGATACAAGGCATCTTCCGGCTTTTTTTGTATAACCTGTTTTAACTCCATCCCCTCCTTCAAAATCCCATAAAATTTTATTTTTATTTGTAAATTTCCCCCTCCAATCTTCGCCCTCTCTTTCGACTTCTTTATGTTTGGATGAGACTATTTCTTTAAACACGGAATTTTTTAATGCATAACAAGTAATCAGTGCTAAATCATATGCTGTTGTATAGTGTCCCTCCTCATCCAAACCATGTGGGTTTTTAAAATTTGTATTTTTTGCCCCTATCTTTTTTGCTAGATCGTTCATCAATACTGCAAACTCTTCCGATGAGCCACCTATATGTTCAGCTATAGCAATAGCAGAATCATTCCCAGATCTCAACATAAGACCATAAATAAGATCAATCAGCTTCATCTTTTCTCCCACTTCAAGATATATAGAAGAACCCTCAGCCTTAACCGCTTTTTGACTGGCTTGCACTGTATCATCGGGTTTTCCATATTCTATTGCCGTAATCGCTGTCATTATCTTTGTGGTGCTTGCCATAGGCAATTTCTCATCTATATTATTGGCATAAAGTACTCTTAAATTGTTAACATCCATAACAATATATGATCGGGCAGAACAAGATGGTTGTACTTGAGCATAAGCTGTTATGCAACTTGAAATGATAAATACTATTACTAAAATAAATATATTAATTTTAGCCATATATTTCATAAGCTCACCTCATCGACTGTCAAACTAAAGGACGGAATTTTATCCGTCCATCAACTATTATTTTTCACATATACATTTTCTTTATTCTTTTTGGTCATACTCTTTATTTCCTCCATTATTTCAGGTATCATTTCCGCTATTCTATCTGCAGTATTGCGGTTAGCCAAGTGTAAAAGTCTGATCTGACCCTGTCCCACCACTAAAAAAGCCATAGGGTATACAGAAATACCAGCACCAGTGCCTCCACCAAAGGGCATTTGGTGAGAATCCTTTGTGAGTTCGTCGCTTGGCTTTTTGTTTGTTTCTTTACCATTGGCATTAAATTCGCTACCTCCTGTGACAAATCCAAAGGACAAACGAGATATGGGAATTATTACAGTACCGTCTACCGTTTCAACCGCATCACCAACAATTGTGTTAACATCTATCATTTCCTTCATATTTTCAAGGGTAGTTCCCATAATAGATTGTATTGGATGTTCGGACAAAAGTATCGCCTCCTTTATCTGCATGATACCATCTTAAAACCTGCAATAATAATATGACCTAATTTTATACTTATTATGCAGTCAAAATCCAATTCAAATGTGAGCACGTTATAGCAAGGCAATATATTTATATTCTGATTGTTAACTTTTACAGTTTGCTTTAAAATACTAAGTATAATATTGCTCACCGAAATAAAAAAGCCTGTAGCTAATGCGGTATAATATGCATCATCTAAACCAAGCTTCATGTGAAAAAAAAGATTAGATAGGGTTGTCTTGTTCAACATATATTTTATTCCTTTAATTATACAAATAAATTTAACTGCTCTTTTTCTTTGTGTCTTTTTGGTCCATTTTAAATCATACTTTAAATTAAACAATCCTCCCAAAGCACTAAAGGTTATATATGACTCTTTTTTGGCCATGTTTATATATGCTTTTACCCTTATCTTTAAATTGATAAATAACATTACTAATAACACGAAAAATACTATTGCGGAGGTAATCAATATTCACACCTCAAGTTGGCATCTTTTTTCTATTTTTCTCTAAAAAATAATAAAAATACATGTTTATACATGTATTTTTATTCTGTATCTTTTTTCAGTTGTTGATATTTAGGAAGTTCTTCAATAGATTGAATGTTAAAATACCTTAGAAAAGCATCATTTGTCCCATACAAAATAGGTCTTCCTGGGGCATCTTTTCTATCCCTCTCTTCTATCAATTCTAATTCTACCAACTTGTTTAATGAAGTTGTAGAATTAACCCCTCTTATAGCCTCAATTTCTTGCCTAGTTATCGGTTGTCTGTATGCTATAATTGATAGAGTTTCTAATAGAGGCTGTGTAAGTCTTTGTCTGTTTTCACGATTTGCTAGCAACTGGATGTATTCAGCATACTCTGGCTTTGTACATAATTGAACTTTATTATTCAATTTAGTTATAATCAGACCAAAACTGTTTTTATTATATTTATCAATTAGTATTTCAAGTTGATATTCGATTATATTTAATACATCACATATTTTAGATATTTCTATAGGTTCACCTGAAACAAATAAAACAGATTCAACTATAGATATCATCTTATTTTCTTCCAATTTCTAACCCTCTCTTAGATTTGTCTTGGATTATTATATTGCTAAATATCTTATTTTGGGTTATATGAATTTTGTTTTTCTTTGCTAACTCAAGAATTGCTAAAAAAGATACTATAACTTCAGGTTTGCTGAGCCTTTTACAAAAATATTTATTGAAGTTGATCTTTTTATATTTTCTCAGCATTTTTTTTAATTTTGATACCATTTTTGTGGTAGAAAACGCTTTGGTTTTAAGATAACTAAACTTCTGTTCAGAATAGAAAGTTTCTTTTATTGCACTTGAAGCTCTTCTAAAGGAAGAGTATAGCTGATCAAGTTCTATAGGAGCTATTATTACACTCTGAAATCTGAAATCATCCAGGTCACTTTTTTCTTTATAGAAAACCTTGCTAGCCTTTGATTCCATTTCTCTCAGTTGCTGGCAAACTTGTTTAAACTTTTTGTATTCTATGAGCTTGTATATTAATTCATCTTTTTCATCTTGATCATCTTGTTGATTTTCATCATCTGCAACAGGTAAGAGGGATTTAGCCTTAATTTCAAGTAGAGTAGCCGCCATAACGATGAATTCGCTGCTTATTTCTAGATCAACTTTTCTCATTTCATTTAGATATTCATTATATTGTTCAGTTATCTCAGCAATATTTATGTCATATATGCTCAATTTAGACTTTTCTATTAAATGCAATAGAAGGTCTAGTGGACCTTCAAATTTGCTTAAAACAACATTATATGCCATCGTTTCCCACCATATTATTATATTTTCATAGCTTCTCTTACTTCCTCCATAGTCTTCTGTGCAACTTTTCTCATCTTTTGAGAGCCCGTATTCAACACCTGTTTTACATAGTCCGGTTTTTTCTCCAGCTCTTTCCTTTTTGAATAAATAGGTTCTAAATAATTCATCATATTATTGGCAAGTTTTTTCTTACATTCCACACATCCTATTTTACCCTTTCTACAATTGCTCTGAATCTCGTCAACCTCATTTTCGCTAAAAACTTTATGAAATGCATAGGCAGAACAAACTTCAGGATGTCCGGGATCATTCTTCCTTATCCTTTCAGGATCCGTTATCATTCGGCTTACTTTTTTTTGTATCTGCTCAGGCCCATCCGATAATGCAATGGTGTTATCGTAGCTTTTACTCATCTTTCTTCCATCCAATCCTGGAAGCACTTTTACTTGATTGAGCTTTTCTTTGGGCTCAGGAAAAACATTTCCATATAAGAAATTAAATCTCCTCGCAATCTCCCTGCTCAATTCCAGATGTGGAAGTTGATCTTCTCCTACCGGCACCAAAGTAGCTTTACATATCAGTATATCTGATGCCATAAGACAGGGATATCCTAAAAATCCATATGTGGTTATCTCCCTATCCTTTAATTGATTGATCTGATCCTTGTATGTGGGACATCTTTCCAACCATGATAAAGGTATAATCATGGACATCAAGAGATGAAGTTCAGCAATTTCTTTTATTTCAGATTGTACATAAATCGTGCACTTTTCAGGATCTAATCCGGCACTTATCCAATCAATTGCAATTTCCATTATATTGCTCTTTAACTCACTAGTATCTTCATATCCAGTAGTAAGAGCATGCCAATCCACTATTGAATGATAGCATTCATATTCATTCTGTAGTTTTACCCAATTTTCCAGTGCACCAAAATAGTTGCCAAGATGCAATTTGCCAGTCGGCCTCATGCCGCTCATTATCCTTTGTTTTGTCATTTATTTACCTCCTGAAGTAAGCTAATACGAATATATTTTAATATCAATCCTTTATGATGATTATCAAATTAAAGAATTAAATGTACAATGCTTGTTATTATCAGCTGTATAAAATTTATCAATGGATACAGAATTAAGTCCAACGCATTGGTAATAATAAGTATTATCAATATTATGAAACCATATCTTTCAAAGTTATAATAAGCACCTCTACGATTATATGGCAATAAGTTAAGTAATATTTTAGATCCGTCTAAAGGCGGGATAGGCAAGATGTTAAAAACAGCGAGGACTATGTTTATGCTGTATATATAATAGATTATATTATATATAGTATTATCTATTATAAAAAAATTAGATAATAACACTAATACAAAATAGGATACAAATGCTAAAATCAGATTCATGCAGACTCCAGCTACTGCTACCTTGATCTCACCTTTTTTTCTGTCTTTAAAATATGTAGGATTTATCTGCACAGGTTTAGCCCATCCAAATCCGGCGAAAAGGAGCAAAAGAAAGCCGAATATATCTATATGACTGAAAGGATCTAATGTCAATCTCCCCTGACTTCTAGGCGTAGGATCTCCGAGCCTATCTGCTACATAGGCATGGGCATATTCATGGAACGAAAAAGCAATAAAAATAGCAGGAAGACTATATAGTATGGACATTAAATTGGTTCCAAACAAAAAAATCACCTAATTCTTTTTTAAGCTATTATTATATTAACTCTTTAAAGTCTTTGTGTAAAGAACTATATTTATTCAAGCCAATATGGAACCCTATCTTTGCTCACTAAATCCTCATATGTTTCTCTCTCCACCAAGATTGAGCTTTCCCCATTATTAACCAAAACAACTGCAGGAACAGGTATTCTGTTATAGTTACTAGCCATGGAATAAGTATATGCTCCTGTGGAGAACACAGCTAATATGTCTCCCGGTTCAGCTATAGGTAATTCTATATCCCTTATCAGCATATCACCTGATTCACAACATTTACCTGCAATGGAAACTACCTCACTAGCAGAAAGAGTCGCTTTGTTTGCAATTATCGCATCATATTTTGCCTGATAAAGTGCAGGTCTAGGATTGTCTGTCATACCGCCATCAATACTTACATATTTCCTTATGTTTGGAATATCTTTAATAGTACCGATAGTATATAACGTTGTGCCTGCTTCGCCTACAATTGATCTTCCAGGTTCTATAACCAGCTTTGGCATCTTTAAATTTTTATCCACACACTTTCGCTTTAAGGTATCCGATATAACTTTAATAGAATGTGGTACATCTTTAGGTCTATCTTGCTCAGTATACCTGATTCCAAAGCCTCCACCAAGATTGAGCTCAATAGTGTCTAGTCCCAATTGGTTTTTTACATTTAAGATAAAATCTGTAACTATGTCTATAGCAAGCTTGTATGGCTTAATTTCAAATATTTGCGACCCGATATGACAGTGAAAACCCTTAAAGTTTATGCTTGGAGATTGTTTAATTAAAACAAGCGCTCTTAATGCACTTCCATCATTTATTCCTAAACCAAACTTTGAATCATCCTGACCTGTTTGTATATATTCATGAGTATGAGCTTCAACACCAGGTTTTATCCTTAATAGAACATCTACTTTTTTGCCCATTGAACCGGCTATTTTTTCTATCAAGTGTATTTCCAATTCACTATCAATAACAATAGTACCTATACCTTTTTTTATTGCTAGTTTCAGTTCATCTGATGTTTTATTATTCCCATGAAAATACACTTTCTCAAGGGGAAAACCAGATTTAATGGCAGTATAGATTTCCCCGCCCGATACCACATCTAAACCTAAACCTTCTTGTTGGATTATTTTCAACAGTCCAACTGAACAGAATGCCTTGCTTGCGTAAAGTACCAGTCCATCCCCGTAATACTGCTTCAAACTATCATTATAAGTACGACACATCTGTCGCAAATATGTTTCGTCTAATACATATAGCGGGGTACCATATTGCTCTACCAGCTCTATTGTATCACAACCCCCGATTTCTAAATTGCCCTTTGCGTTTACTTTGATATTTTCGAAAAGCTTCATAATCCCTTATGACCTCATATTCTGTGAATTTTTATGAATTTTAACATATAAATTTTTTGATGTCAAGTATAGGAGTTTTACAGCTGTTGGTATTTTATTAATTTTAAAAGTAAAAAAGCAGGACTTTTTTATTGATCCTGCTTGCTAATACATCCATTTTGCTAATATTTTCTTAAACATATCCATGGTATTTGCCTTTCTGATCTCTTTATCGCTAATTATATCATATTTTTTCATCTGTTTATTATCTAGCATCAATATATATTCCCCTACCTTTTGACCTTTCTCAACAGGAGCCTCCAAACTATCCTGAATTTTAACATCTTGGCTGAGCTTTTCTTTTTCTCCCTTCTTTAATAAAATATTTATATCGTCAGGGAGAATGGCTTTTACTTCTTCTTCTTTTCCGTTCAGCACTTTGATCTTTTTTAATACTTTGTCACTCTGGGCGATTTTAGCAATCTCATAATTTGCAAATCCATAATTAAGCAGGTCAGATGCTTCTTTAAATCTTTTTTGTGAGGTGGGGCCTCCTAAAACGACGCTTATAAGACGCAATCCGTTCCTCTTGGCTGTAGCAGACAAGCAAAATTTCGCTTGAGAGGTGGAACCGGTTTTGATTCCATCACAGCCGTCATAAAACTTTATTAATTTATTAGTGTTGTTTAAATCAAATACTTTGTCATCTTCACGCAAATGATCTACCCAAATTGTAAGCCATTTATGGACATCAGGATATTTAATAACAAGTTCCCTTGACATTATTGATACATCCCTTGCCGATGAATAATGATTATCAGCATCCAATCCATTACAATTTTCAAAATGTGTATTTTCCATCCCTAATTCTTTTGCCTTTTCGTTCATCATTTTCACAAAGGAGTCTTGGGTTCCGGCTATATGTTCTGCTATTGCAACACTTGCATCGTTAGCAGAGGCCACTGAAATTGCTTTTAATAACTCATTTACCGTCATTTTTTCGCCTTTAGCTAAAAAAATTGTAGAACCACCCATATTGCTGGCATTTTCGCTTGCAGTAACCACATCATCTAGATGAATTCTACCGTTTTCTATAGCTTCCATTGTTAAAAGAAGCGTCATTATTTTTGTTACGCTGGCAATAGGCAATTTTTCATCAGCATTTTTTTCAATGATCTCTTTTCCTGTTTCAGTCTCTATCAATATAGCTGATTTAGATTCCAGCTCAATTTCTTGAGCTGACGCAAAACAATTGATGTTAAATAAAAAAATAGTCAAAAGAAAAAACACAAATATTTTCCTTGTTTTTTCCATACACATCCTCCTTAATACTATAT